>JALXER010000213.1 GCA_027069385.1 Paracoccaceae bacterium | reverse complement strand
CCTGTATCGACGCAAGCGCCTGTGTGCCGGTGCCCGACCGGATGACCGATGCCGAGGTCGCGGCGTTTCTGGTGGCCTATGGCACAAGCCATCTGGCGCTAAAGCATCGGGCGCGGCTGCAAGTTGATGAGTCCCTGCTGGTGCTGGGGGCCTCGGGGGGTGTGGGCCTGACGGCGGTGGAACTTGGCAAGCAGATGGGCGCAACGGTTATCGCGGTGGCGCGCGGGGCGGAAAAGCTGGCGGTGGCCAAGGCGGCGGGGGCGGATCATCTGATCGACTCGGACAGCGGCGATATCCGCGATCGGGTCAAGGCACTGGGCGGGGCCGATGTGGTTTATGATCCGGTGGGCGGTGAGCCGTTTCGTGCCGCACTGCGAGCCTGCAACCCCGAAGCACGGATGATTCCGCTGGGTTTTGCCTCGGGCGATATTCCGCAGATTCCGGCCAATATCCTGCTGGTCAAGAATATCACGGTGATCGGGTTCTATTGGGGGGCCTATGCGCGATTTGCGCCCAAGGTCATGACCGACAGCTTTGCCGAGCTGTTCGACATGTATGCCGCCGGTCGGCTGCACCCCCATATCAGCCACCGGCTGCCCTTGGCACAAGCCAACGCGGCGCTGGATCTGCTGGTAAAGCGCAAAAGCACCGGCAAGGTGGTGGTGGAAATTCCGTAACCTTGTCGGGCCGTCGCTTCGCGCGGGGGATTGACCCCCGCCCGAAGCGAACCCCTTTCAGGGGTGGCGTCAAAGCGATGTCCGGTTGCGCGGCACCGGTGCAGGGGCGGCCATTCATCCGGCGGGTCATTGTGGATGCGTAAAGCCTGCCTTTTGCGCTTCCTGTCAAGGAAGCTCGCCCGACGAAGGGGGGCTTTAGCCTCCCTGAGGAGGGCGACGGCCCTCAGGAACCGGCTTTGGGGTGGGCTTTGGTATAGATGTCCATGATACGGGACTGGTCTACACCGGTATAGACCTGTGTCGAGCTGAGCGAAGCATGGCCCAGCAGTTCCTGAATGGTGCGCAGGTCGCCGCCGGCTTCGAGCAGGTGGGTGGCAAAGGAATGGCGCAGGGCGTGGGGCGTGGTGCTGGCGGGCAGGCCGAGTTGCGCGCGCGTCTGGGCAAGGGTTTTCTGGATGGCGCGCGCGCCAAGGCGGCGGCCGCGCACCCCGAGAAACAGCGGATCATCGGGGCCAACATCAAACGGGCACTGGCGCAGATAGGCATCGACCGCCTGCGCCACAACGGGCAGGATCGGCACAAGGCGTTGCTTGTTGCCTTTGCCGGTGATGCGCAGCACTTCGGGCAAGGGTGCGGCAGCGCGGTTCAGCCCCAGCGCCTCGGAGATGCGCAGCCCCGCGCCGTAAAGCAGCAGCACCACCGCCGTATCGCGCGCGCCCACCCATGCCTGCGCGTGCTGGATTTCCACATGATCGATCAGGTTTTGCGCCGCATCGGCACAGACCGGCCGCGGCAGGTTGGGCTTGGTACGCGGGCCGCGCATGCCCGCCACGGCTCCGACTTCCAGCCCTTGCGCGGTTTCCAGCCAGCGATAGAAGCCCTTCACCGCCGATAGTGCGCGCGCCAGCGAGCGCGCCGAGACCTTGCGGCGACGTTCGGCGGCCATCCATGCGCGCATATCGGTTACGCCAACCACCCCCAGCGCATCCAGCCCGATATCACCGCCGCGATAACCGCCCAGAAAGCCCAGAAACCCCGCCACATCGCGCCGATAGGCGCTGATCGTGTGCGGGCTGGCATCCTGCAATCCGGCAAGCTGCGCCAGCCACTGTTCCATCAGATCAATCGCTTGATCCGACGGGCGGGTCATGCGACCCAGCGGCGCAGGATACGTTCAAAGGCGGTGGTAAAGAACATCAAAAGGTCAACCCCCTGATCGGGCGAGAACCGGTCCACCTCGGTAGAGCCGAGCGCCAGCAGCGCGGGCAGGCGTTTCTGGCCCAGATCGAGGCGCATCAGGGCTTCGGATTTTACCCGCCCCGCCGCCGCCGTATAGACCAGCGCCTTTGATTTGGAAACACTGCGCAGGGTGATCTTGCGTGCCGGAGTATCGCGACCGTCGGTCAGATAGGCATTGATCTGGCCCGGCTCCAGCGGGGTAATCACCGCATGGGGCAAGGGGCCGTCTTTGGTGTTGCTTTCGATACAAAGCCGCACCACATCCACCGCCAGAATATCGGCAATCTCGGTTTGCACCGTATCCAGAAAGGCCGGAAAGTCGCGCGGATCAAGCGCCGCCAGCACCGCGCGCTGCACCTGTGAGGTGCCCGACATGTTGTCATAGGCCGCGGCGATCACGTTGCGATGCGTGTCTTCGAGCTTGTCCAGCCGGTCCTCCAACCGTTCGACAAACACGTTGCGCAGATCCACCACCTTGTCGCCGTTGGCATCGTCATGGGCATGCAGGATGGCGCGCATCACGTCCAGATCCTCGAGAATAATCTCGGGGTTGTTCAGAATGTTGAACTTCAGTTGTTCGATCTCTTCGCTCATGGCCCCTGCCCCCTAAAGGATATTCTGGCCGGTCTTGGCCCAGTCGGCCATAAACGCCGCCAGCCCTTTGTCGGTCAGCGGATGGTCGGCCAGCTTTTTCAGCACGGCGGGCGGTGCGGTGACCACATCCGCCCCGATCAGCGCCGATTCGGTTACATGGTTGACCGACCGCACCGAGGCCACCAGAATTTCGGTGTCAAAGGCATAGTTGTCATAGATCGTGCGGATATCGTTGATCAACTCCATCCCGTCGAGGTTCACATCATCCAGCCGCCCGACAAAAGGCGAAATGAACGTGGCCCCGGCCTTGGCGGCCAGCAATGCCTGATTGGCCGAGAAACACAAGGTTACGTTGACCATATGGCCCGCATCGGTCAGCACCTTGCAGGTTTTCAGCCCCGCCCATGTCAGGGGCACCTTGATGGCGATATTATCGGCAATCTTGGCCAGTTTACGGCCTTCCTGCACCATGTCCTCGTATTCGGTCGCCACCACTTCGGCGCTGACCGGCCCGTCAATCAGGGCGCAAATTTCGCGGGTGACTTCCAGAATGTCACGGCCCGATTTCAGGATCAGCGACGGGTTGGTGGTTACACCGTCAACCATACCGGTGTCGTTCAGCTCGGCTATGGCATCAATATCGGCAGTATCTACAAAGAATTTCATCGGTTTTCCGTGTTTCCAGTTCAGAGTTGCGCCAACCTAGCGTAAAGAAACGGGGTATGGAATAGGTAGAATGGCCAAAATGACCCACTTTCACCCTGCCGAGCCGGTCTCGGTGCTGGTTGCCGAACCGCTGGACCGGTTGCTGGACTATAAGGCCCCCGAAGGCGGCGTGCGCCTTGGGGCCTATGTGGCGGTGCCGCTGGGGCCGCGGCGGGTGCTGGGCGTGGTCTGGGGGCAAGGGCAAGGCGGGTTCGACCCCGCGCGCATGAAGGCGATAGGTCAGGTGCTGGACGTGCCGCCGATGCGCGCCGAAATGATGGAGTTCCTGACCCGCGCCGCCGATTACACCGTGACTCCGCTCTCGATGATGCTGCGCCTTGCGACGCGCGCCCCCGGCCTGCTGGACCCGCCGGCCATGCAACGGGTGCTGGCCCTGACGGATACGCGCCCCGAACGCATGACCGAGGCGCGCGAGCGGGTGATTGCGGTATTGCAGGAACATGGCGGGCTGCGCTTTCGGCCGGTCGAGCTGGCGCAGCTTGCTGGTGTGGGGCAAGGGGTGATCAAGGGGTTGATCGATTGCGGCACCCTGGTCATTCAGGCGGCACCGCGCGATGCGCCTTTTGCCCGCCTTGATCCCGATCTGCCCGGCAAGGACCTGTCGGCCGATCAGGCCCGCGCGGCGACGGCGCTGCGGGCCAGCGCGCAGGCAGGCGGCTATGGCACCACCTTGCTGAAAGGGGTGACCGGCTCGGGCAAGACCGAAGTCTATCTGGAGGCCGTGGCCGAAACCCTGAAACAGGGCCGTCAGGCGCTGGTGATGCTGCCCGAAATCGCCCTGACCAGCGATTTTATCGAGCGGGTAGAGGTGCGCTTTGGCACCCGTCCGGCGCAATGGCATTACGGCATCACCATGACCGAACGCCGCCGCACATGGCATGCGGTGGCGCGTGGGCAGGCGCAACTGGTGGTGGGGGCGCGCTCGGCGCTGTTTTTGCCGTTTCAAAACCTCGGGCTGGTGGTGGTGGACGAAGAACACGACAGCTCTTACAAACAGGAAGAAGGGGTGATCTATCACGGGCGTGATCTGGCGGTGCTGCGTGCCTCGATCGGTGGCGCGCAGGTGGTGCTGGCAACGGCAACGCCAAGCCTTGAAAGCTGGGCCAATGCAAAGGCGGACAAATACGCGCGCCTTGACCTGCCCGCGCGTTTTGGCACGGCCGAACTGCCGCAAATGGCCGCTATCGACATGCGCGGCGAAACCATGCAGGCCAATACATGGATTTCGCCCACCCTGCGCCGCGAAATGCGCAAATCGCTGCAAAAAGGCGAACAATCGCTGTTGTTCCTGAACCGGCGCGGCTATGCGCCCCTGACCATCTGCCGGGCTTGTGGCGAGCAGGTCGGCTGTGACCATTGCGATGCGCGCATGGTAGAGCACCGCTTTCAGCAACGGCTGATCTGCCACCAGTGCGGTGCGTGGAAACCCATTCCGACCACCTGCCCTTCTTGCGAAGTCGACGGCAAAATGGCGATTCTCGGCCCCGGTGTCGAGCGACTGGCCGAGGAAGTCGCCGAAGTCTTTCCCGATGCGCGGGTGGCCATCCTGTCCTCGGACCTGTCGGATTCGGCGCGCGGGCTAAAGGCGCTGATCGATGATATTGTAAAAGGCGAGGCCGATATCGTGATCGGCACGCAACTGGTGGCCAAGGGGCACAACTTTCCGCACCTGACGCTGGTCGGGGTGATCGATGCCGATCTGGGCCTGCAAGGCGGGGATCTGCGCGCCGCCGAGAAAAGCTTTCAACTGATCCGCCAGGTGGCGGGACGTGCCGGAAGGGCCGAGAAACCGGGCCGGGTGTTTTTGCAAACCCACCAGCCCGACCATCCGGTGATCCGCGCGATACTGCTGGGCGACGAAGACGGTTTCTTGCGCACCGAAGCCGAAAGCCGCGCCGCCGCCGGCGCGCCGCCCTATGGCCGCATGGTCGGGATCATCGTGCAAGGCCCCAAAGAAGACGTGGTATTTCGCGTCGCCGGAGACCTCGCCCGCCACCACCACGCGCTGACCGATACCGGTGCCAGCCTGTTCGGCCCCGCCGCCGCCCCGATTGCGCGTATTCGCGGCAATTATCGCGTGCGCCTGCTGATCAAAGCCCCCAAAGGCCTTGCCATCCAGCCGGCCCTGCGCCACTGGCTCGCCCCGCTCAAGCCCCCCGCAAATACCCGCGTGATCATCGACATCGACCCGCAAAGCTTTTACTGAATCGCAGCGCTCCCGCAGTCCAGCTGCTGCCTGGCCAAAGCCAGCCAACAGCTTCCCTTTGGGCCGGGCCGAACTTCG
>JALXER010000212.1 GCA_027069385.1 Paracoccaceae bacterium | reverse complement strand
GGGTTGCACATGGGTTGGTCGGGGTTGGTACAGCAGCTTAGCAGGTCGGCCCAGTCGGACAGGTAGATGTCGTTCCAAGCGGTCTGGTTCAGGCCGTGAAACGGTGGCATGTAGTGCGACCATGGAAAGGTGCTCGCCCGGTCATCGGCACCCTTTGGCGGGGGCATGCCGACCGCTGTCAGGGACAGCGCCCCGCAGGTCTCCTGCTTGCCAATCCGGTGGCAGCCAAGGCAGGCATTGTCACGCATATCAAACGTCACCAGCGGCCATTGGTCAAAGCCAAGATCACCGCCCACATGAAAATAGTTCCCCAGCGGATTGGTTGCCACCTGTTCCCATACCTGCCCGACAAAAGGCGAGTACATCATCGGGTCATTGTCATGACACCCGCCGCAATCCGCCTTTACCACGGCCTCTACCGGATTCCAGAACGACGCTGCTCCGGCCGCATTGGGCGACAGCACATGGCTGCCGTCGAGCGCGCCGCCCGCGGGGGCTTCGGCCTGAAACCAGCAGGTCGCGCCGCTGGTTGGGTTATGGGCAACAATATCGATCTCGTTGAACACCAGCGCGTCAATCGGGGTCCGGATGGTTTTCTGACGACACATCACGGTGATCATTGCCGATTCGCTCGACAGATCCAGAATACGCGAGCCGGGCACGCATTGCCCGTCTGACCCGGCCCCGTTATCCAGCACCGCGGGGTTGTCGCAGGTCATTTGCGGGCTATACGATGCGGGGGGCTGCCCGTTTACCGTAACGGGGACCAGCACCCCGTCGCCGCAATTGAAATCGGGGATTGGCGCGATTTGCGCGGCGCATTCGGCGGCGTACTCGGTGAAACCGGATTGTGCGGCGGCGGGGCTGGCGAGGGCCAGCAGGATTGCAAGGTATTTCATGGCTTGGCCTCCAGCATTTCCAGCGCCACTTTGTGCAGGGCCTGCGCATAGCGCACATAGCCGGTGCAGCGGCAGATATGGTCTCCGATGGCGTTCTCGATCAGCGCATCCAGATCATCGGCCGCAACATCCGCCACTGCCAGCCAGCTTAGGAACACTTCGGCCGCCATCACGAATCCCGGTGTGCAATAGCCGCATTGAAAGGCGAAATTGTCCAGAAAAGCGGTCTGGATTGCCGACAGATTGCCATCGACCGCCACCCCTTCGATGGTGGTAATGCGCGCGCCCTTCAGCGTGGCCAGCGGGGTTGAACAGGCAATCACCGGCTCGGCAAAGCGGTTCGGCCCCTTTTGAACCGAGACCGTGCAGGCGCGACAAACGCCGATGCCGCAGCACAGCTTGGTGCCGGTCAGGTTGCGGGTGTCGTGCAGATAGTCCAGCAGTTTGACCGTGCTCTGGTCGTCCTCCAGCTGGTGAGTGGTGCCGTTGATGGTCAGGGTAAAGCTCATGGGTTGATCTCCGCCTTAATTTTTGCCGGGGTGATCGGCAGGGATTGGAACCGCACCCCCAGCGCATCGCGTAACGCGTTGGATATGGCTGGTGCGACACTGACCATCACCGATTCGGCAATGCCCCGTCCGGTGGTTTCGCCGTCAGCAGGTAGCAGCACCAATTGCTGGGAACGCCGCCCCGCGCTATAGCTCTGGTTCAACGGCACGTCAGCGAAATGCGGTACATGATAGCGATTCAGATTCCAATTGCCGCTGGCCGGTCCGTCCATGCCCGGGGGCAGGTCCTCGGACAGGGTATAGCCGATTGCCATGGCCAGCCCGCCCTGCGCCTGTCCCGAGACCAGCTCGGGCACATGCACCTTGCCCGCATTCAGCACCGTGACAGCGTTTTCAATCTGTACCCGACCCGAGGTTTTATCGACTGTCAGCCCGATCAGATTGACCGCCGGTGCCCAGACATACCGCCCGTCGCGCGGGTTACCGGCAGGCGCAACCGTGTTCCGGCGCCTTACCGGCGTCGGCCCGAACCCCAGCGCCGAGGTTACCGCCAGCCCGTCCAGTTCCAGCCGCGTCAGGGTGCCGTTGATCGGAAAATCGGCCGAGGTCCAACTGCCCTGATAGAACCCGTGCGCCAGCACGGAACTGGTGCCGCCCCGGGTAAAATTCGCCTCGGCCAGATCGGCCTGAGGCAATGGTGGTTTGCCGCCGGGCAGATAGGTCAACTGCCCGTCAACCCATTTGGTCTGGTCTTCCTCAAGGCTGTCCAGTCCCCAGATTTCGGCGGCTTGCGGCAGGATTGCCAGCAAGAACAGCGCTCTGGCGGCTTGTTGAACCACATGTACCTGATGCAGCGCGGTCAGGCAGGCCGAGGAGGAACCGACGCCTTTGGCTGTCCAGCCCGGATCAGACCATGACCCGCCCTTTTCGTCCGACAGGCCGGTCTGGGTGAACAGCGTATAGCCGCCCATTTCGATACTGTCCGCATTGCGGCCCAGATAAGGCCCGACCACCACCGACAAAGTGGTGGCCGAGCCATTGCCCATATCCACCGCGTCCGAGGCCACGCGGATAACCCCGTCCCGATCCATGCTAACCGCTGCCACCACCCCGTCGCCCGAGGTGCCATAGGCCTGCATCGACATGGCCAGACCGGTGCCATAGGTCAGGCCCCGCGCCGCGTAATCGGCCTTGATCGCGGCACGATCGGCCCAGACCGGATTGGTTTGCGCGTGCTGCAACATCTCTTTCAGGCGTAATGACTGGTTGATCGCGCCACCCGAAACCGTGCGGTCCCCCTGATCAACGATGTTGTTAAGGCGCAGGGCGATTGGATCCCACCCCATCTGCGCGGCGATATCGTCAAGCGCGGTTTCAATGGCGAAATAGGCTTGCGGCCCGCCAAACCCGCGCTGCGACCCGCCCGGAATGTTGATCGAATGCACCGCCTTGGCGGCCACATCGGCCATGGGCACATCATACGCCCCCGAGGAACAAAGCGCTGCCAGTTGTGCCACATAGGGCGACAGGTTCTTGCGCCCGCCGCCGTCGAATTCCAGTTGCATCTTGTTGACGCGGATCTTTTGGTCGGCGTCCACGGCCAGCATCCCCGAAAGCGCGCATGCATGGCGTTTTAGACCGACGCGGAATTGCTCGAACCGGTCATAGGACAGGCGCACCGGCGCCCCGTCACCATAGGCAGCGGCCAGCGCCAGCATCAGCGAAAACGGCGAGCTGTCCCGCCCGCCAAACCCGCCACCGGGGTAGCACGGGGTCAGGGTGATGTTGCTTAGCGGCAGCGGTGAATCGGTGGACCCGTACATTTGGGAAATGCCGAGCACGTCTCCGTCGGGGGACTGGGTGCCCAACACCAGATGAAGGTTCCTGTTATCCCGCTCATACCAGGCGATGCCGGATTCCGGCTCCATGAACATCGGGTCCATGGTGCGCATGTCACTGGTGTAATCGTGCCGGATCAGTTGCGGGTTTTCGTCAAGATAAAGGTCGATTGCATCGGCAAAGACGGGTTCCAGTTCGTCGTAATCGTCGGGGTTCTGCGCATAGGAAAACGCCTGCCCGTCTGCGTCGTAACGCACAAACCGGGTCGTTGGCGAATAGGTAACCGCATCGGGTTGCGGGGCCGGCGCGCTATCGTAAACCTGAAAGTCGCTGTCACGAAACTGCATTTTTTTGCGCGCGCTGTCATAGGCCGGTTTGCTGGCAAAGATCAGCAGGGCGACGGCCTGACCCAGAAAATCGGGGGCGTGCCCGCGTTTAACCACCAGATCATAAAGCATCCCCTTGGGCTGATCGAAATCATCCCTTGAATCCAGCAACAGGTCGCGCCGACCCATTATCAGTGGCGCACGCTGGGTTTTGTGCATCTGATCGCCATACACAATGCGCTCGGGCAACTCGTCTTTGCGCAGGTCCGACAGGTCCAACTCGCGAAAGGCGTGTTCGGTGGTGGTGGCGCGCATGAACATCGCGAATTTCTGTTGTGATGGCCAGCCCGCCATATCGCGCGCATTGAAATCGCGCGCGTAAACCTTTTGCCCCGTCACCTTGGCCAACCCGTCGATTCGCCGCTTCGCCTGCCCCGCAAGTTCCTGCAGTTCGTGGGTGGCGGGTATGGCAATATCTGGAATCGCCAATACCGTTAGTAAAAGGCTCCCCGCGCCGGTTTTTAACAAAGTCCGACGGGAAATTTCAGCTCTTTGGCCCCCGAAATCCGGTGTCATGACAGGCTCACTCCCTTGTTCTGAATTCGGCTAAACCGATTATTATTGTTTATTAACGGATATTTAACACATGAGCTCTAGCATTGATATGTGCAAATCAAATTCTAGATTTTTCGTTGCTTTGCCGCCCCTCGCTATTTTGGGGGAATATTAATTCTTAACAGTTTGTGGCAAAGTGATTCTCAACACGGCGGCACCGTACTTAAGACCAGATACAGACATCCAATCACATTGGGTGTCTGTTTTGGTTTGCATACCTTGTTTCCTAAAAGCGCTCCCGCCTGCTGTCGGCATCATTGCTTGCGCAATGAGCCTCCAGCAGTTGAGCCGAGCCGTCTGCCTCTGCGGGGAGCCGCAAGCGGCCCCCCTTATCGGCAGAGCTTGTGCGAGGCACAAGCAGGGGGCCTGCCCCCTCTGGCGCAAGCGCCATTCACCCCCCCGGGATATTTGGGAAAAGAAGAATATGAGACTTCCATTTTAACAAATACTCTCAGGGGGGAGCGACGCATGTCGCGAGGGGGCGGAACGCCCCCCTGCCGCCCGCAGGGCGGCCTGGTCCAAAGGGAAGCCCTTGATTGCGGAACGCAATCAAGGGCTGGACTGCGGGAGGGCTACGTCACAAGGGCTTTGGCTTCGGCATTGGACAATTGTTCGCCCTGTTTTCGTTTCAGCAGGGCTTCGCGGGCGCGGGCGTAGGTGTCGTCTTGCCAGAACATCATGCAGCCGTTGCAGCCTTTGCCGCAGCAGCCCTCTACCCCGACGCGGTTGGTCTTGAAGCGGCGTTCGGTCACTTTTCCGGCAACGGATTCCGCCAGCGCATCGCGGCGTTTTGCATACACCTTGTCATCGCGCCTGTCGGCCATTTCCAGCTTTTGCACGGCTTTGTCGAACTTGACGCGGTTCCATTGTTCCTCGGACAGCGCCTTTTCCTTGCGCAGTACCGTGTAGGCCGGAAAGCGCGCTTTCAACTCGGAAATATCCTCGTGGTCGAAGCGTTCAAACGGGATGCGGATGGTGGTTTGCGCGCCACCATGCACCACGTCGCGGATCTCGCCGGTTTGGGCCACCTCGAACTCATATAGCCGCAGCAGCACGGTTTCACGCGAAATCGGCGAGACGAAATCCAGCACCTCGCCGGCTTCCAGCTTGTTCTTGACCGCCACAAGAAACGCGTCATCGGTCACATCCGTCACCACCCCCGCATATTCCCACTGCGCCAGCGATTCGGTCTGTTCATAGTCATGGGCATAATTGCCCAGCCGCCCGTTGTGAAAGGCCAGCGTATAGCCGCGGTTCCCCACCGATTCCAGCTCGGCCATGTATTTATGCGGCGTCCAGCCTTCGGGATCGGCATAATAGTCATCGATGGCCATGCGATAGGCCCGCGCCACCACGGCGACATAATATTCGGACTTACCGCGCCCCTCTACCTTCAGGCTGTCCACCCCGATTTTCAGATAATCATCCAATTTGGGCATGATGCACAGATCGCGCGAATTCAGGATATAAGAGCCGCGACCGTCTTCCTCGATCGGCATCAGCTCACCGGGGCGGCAGCCTTCCTCCAGCAGAAATTCGAACATATCGGCGTTGTCTTCGTTGATATCGAGCGCCTGCACCGTGCCGTCTTTCATGCGCATCCGCACCTTGTAATTCCAACGGCAGGAATTGGCGCAATTGCCCTGATTGGCGCCGCGTTCGGACATGAAATTCGACAAAAGGCAACGGCCCGAATAGGTCATGCACATGGCGCCATGCACAAAGGCCTCCAGCATCACGTCGGGGCATTTTTCGCGAATTTCGACCAGTTCGGGATAGGAAACCTCGCGTGCCAGTACCACCAGTTCGGCCCCGTGTTCCTGCCAGAACTTCACTGACAGCCACGACGAAACATTGGCCTGTGTCGAGATATGCAGCGGCAATTCCGGCGCATGTTCGCGCACGAATTGAAACACGCCCGGATCGGCGATGATCAACCCGTCGGGTTTTACGCGGCGCACGGTTTCGATGTATTCATGCAGCTTGGGCACGTCTTTATTATGCGAAAACAGGTTCAGGGTCAGATAGGCGCGCTTGCCGTGGGCGTGGCAAAAATCCACCCCCTCGATCACCTGTTCCAGCGTGAACTGCGACTTGGTGCGCAGGCTCATATCCGGCGTGCCCAGATAAACCGCGTCGGCCCCGTAAAGCACCGCCATTTTCAGCTTGCGCAGGTTGCCCGCGGGCATCAGCAATTCGGAACGTCTGGTCATCAGGGGCACCTTTGGCATAGGATAGACCTGCGACTTAGCCGATAAATGCCGGTTTTCCAAGCCCCGCTGAAAGGTGGCCCTATGAAACGATTGCTGTTTGCCCTGCTGGTTTTTGCGCACCCCGCGCTGGCCACCCCGCCGGATTTCGTGTCGATCAATGACCGGGTTTTTGGTGTCGATATGACGCGACTTTGGATCTTGCGAGAGATGAGGGATAACCTTGGCATGCATGCTTATGGCCTGCACGACATCCATCTGGTCGCCAAAAACCTGACAAACGGCGAGGAGGAGATCATAGGGCCGGTCGCGCGCATCGTTGGCTGGCCCGAGCGGGATGGCAGCGAGCCGGTCCTTCATCTGGATATGCCCAATCCGGTAAACCCCTACGCGTTTCTTGCCGAAAACAACGGGCTGCCATTCGCGTATGAATTTGTGCCCATTCAGGGTGGTGGCATTGATGCCGATGGTTTGACGGTTGATGGCAATTGGATAAGCAGGGCAGACCTGTTGGCACAAATCGGGCGATCGGTGCGACTGGTTGCGGATGCCACGCAGCCCTATCCGGACGATGTTTTCCCAAAAATGAGCCATAGCACCCCGGCTGAAATGCTAGGCGGCATGCGCCTTGATCTTGCCTATTGCACCGCCACCGGCTGGATACGTTTTGGCGTTGATTACAGCAAACCCGAGCCGCTGTTGGTGCGGCTCCGGTGCGACGATGATGACGGGATTACGCCGATTCAGGTGATTGTGGTAATGCCGCCGGAATAACCACTTCGCCAACCAAATGCGCATATTGTGCGCCGTGCATGTCACGGTCAAACAGCGCGCCTTGGGGCTGGTTGCGCTCAAAGCTGAACTTGATCGTGTGCAGGCTTGTGATCTCGAACCGCTGCATGTGTTCGGGCCGAATGTTCAGCTTGTCCGCCACCATGTCGGTTTGCAATGCGTTGCAGACATGGGCAAAGCCCCCGGCATCGCCGCAAAACACGTCGATACTTATCCGGAATGGCCCCGCATTTTTCGAGCGGATTTTCTGAACGGCGTCTTTAAGCAGCATCGATCACCTCGGTTTCCAGCCGGAAGGCCTCCATCGGGTCGCTTAGGGGCATGACGTGGTTCAGGGTGAATTCGAACACGGGGCCGCGGTCGGTTTGGGCGGGGGAATAGGGGAAGGCAAAGGTGGGCAGTTCCTCGGAATCGGTCAGGGGGAAATGCAGGATAAACGGGTTGATCAGCTTGGCAATTTCGCTGGCCGCGTCTTGGGTGGGGGCGGTGATGATGCCCAGCACGCCGACCTCGTTGGGGATGGCGGTGCCGGTTTCCAGCGGACCAAGGGTGGCGTTGATGCCGATCAGGCGGAATTCTAGCGTGTAATCCCCGCCGATCTGCGCGTCGATCTGTCGGGTTAGCACGCCGTGTAGCTTGTCCGCCCAAGCTTGTGCATTGGCCACATAGCGCGGGTCGCGCAGCAGGGTCAATACGGTGGTCTGATAACCAACCAGCGCCGCGCCTTCCAGCTTGACGGTATAGGGTTCGGGCACCCATTTAGCGCCGCTGACCCGCACGCGCCGGTCATCCAGCGCGGTATATTGCGCCTTTGTTACATCCAGATGCCCGCCCGGTTCATGCAGGATAAACGGGTCGGCGTTTTCATACAGCATATGGGCCGAGACGGTATGGGGCGTGCAGCGCGCCCCACTGGCCATGGGTTCAACAACAAATCCGGCCGTGTCAAAGTCGATGATCACCACGCCCGAGGTCGGATGCGTAGAGCAAAGCGCGCCGCATTCGCCAATCTTGGCCCCGTGCCACGCCGCGCCCGCATTGGTGCCGCGCATCATTGGATAGGTGCTGATTACCGCCGTGTCGGTCATCCGCCCAGCCAGCACGATATCGGCACCGGTTTCCAGCGCCGCCTGCATCTGTTCCGCCCCCGCCAACGCGACGATATTCCCCCGCAGGGTGGGGGCTTTGCCACCAATCGAGCGCAACTTTGCCGCCCGAACCCGCGTAACCGACTGGTCCGAATAAAGCCGCGCCACCTTGACCCGCTGGCCCAGCTCAATCGCCAACTCGCGGGTGATTTCCATCATCCAGTCAACCATGGCATCGGCCCCGCAGGTGCCGCACGAGCCGATCACCAAAGGCACGTCCAGTTCCGCACGCGCCAGCATCAGCGCCCGCCATTCAGCCTTGCACGACGCGCGGGAATATTTGGTCGTCGCGCTGCCCAGATAGCTTGGCCCGCTATCGGTAGAGCCGCCATCGATGCAGATAATGTCGGGGCGCTTGCGACTCCGCGTGCCAGCGCTTTTGGATCAAAGCTAAGGCCCAGAACGCCCGACGGGATCAGCACACGGGTTTGCATCAGTCCGGCACGGCTTGGGGTTTTTTGATATACCGGCGCAGGAATATCGGCGCGACAAAGCCCAGCACCGCCGCAATCCACAATCCGATGGCGATGGGCGAGCTGAACAGATAGGTCCAGTCGCCCCCCGATATGGTCATGGCCTGCCTAAGGCGGTCCTCCATATGGCCACCCAGCAGGATGCCAAGGATAATCGGCACCGTTGGCACGTCGAGCTTGCGCAGGAAATACCCCAGCGCGCCAAACCCGATCATCAGCAGCAGATCAAACCAGCTGCCCGAAATCGAATAGATCCCGACAAAGCTGATCATGGTGACCCCGGGCAACAGCACCCATGCCGGTACGCTCAGAATTTTGACGAACAGCTTGACCATCGGCACATTCAGTACCAGCAACACAAAGTTGGAGATCAGCAAAGCGGCGATCAGCCCCCAGACCACATCGGGGCGGTCGGTAAACAGGGTCGGGCCGGGGGTAATGTTCAGGGTCATCAGCAGCGCCAGCAGCACCGCCGTTGTGCCAGACCCCGGCACGCCCAGCGTCAGCATCGGCACCAGCGCGCCACCGGCGGCGGCGTTGTTTCCGGCCTCGGGGGCCGCAACCCCGCGCGGGTCACCCTTGCCAAACCGGCTTTTGTCCTTGGCAATCGCCTTTTCGGCGGAATAGGCCATAAAGCTACCCAGCGATGCGCCTGCCCCCGGCAGAATACCGGCGATAAAACCGATTACGGTCGAGCGCATCATGGTCCAGAACGTACCGATAATATCGCGGATCGGCAGGGTGATCCTGTCAATTTTAACCCCGATTGCCGAATGCTTGCCGCCGCTTTCGATAAATACGAAAACCTCGGTCACCGCGAATAGGCCGACAATCGCCACCAGAAAATCGACCCCGTCATAAAGGTACAGGGAATTGAAGGTCAGCCGCGCCATGCCCGACGAATTCAGCCCGATCATCGAAATGCCCAGCCCGATGCACGCCGCAATTATTGCCTTGGCCTGATTGTTGCCCGCCAGCCCGCCAAGCGTGGCAAAAGCAAGCAGATACAGGGCAAAATATTCGGCAGGGCCAAAGCTATAGGCGATCTGTGCCAGAATCGGAGCCATCAGGATAAAACCCAAGGTCGCCAGCAGCGCCCCGACAAAAGAGGCCACCCCCGACAGCACCAGCGCATCGGCAGCGCGGCCCTGCTTGGCCATGGGGTAGCCGTCAAGCGTGGTCATTAAGGCCGGTTCATCGCCCGGAATGTTCAGCATGATCGACGATATTCGCCCGCCATACATTGCGCCATAGTAGACCGAAGTCATCAGCACCAGCGCCGCCGTGGCATCGAGGCCAAGGCTGAAGGCCAGCGGAATCAGAATCGCAACGCCGTTGCTCGGCCCCAGACCGGGCAGGGCGCCGATGATCGTCCCCAGAATACAGCCCGCCACGGCCAGCATCAGGTTTTCAGGAGTCAGGGCAACGGCAAAGCCCTGCCCGAGCAGTGTCATAGTGTCCATTTACCCAATCCAGCCTTTCGGCACCGGAACCAGCCCCAGCCCCAGCGCATATTTAAAAATCAGAAACAACCCCACCGACAGGCCGATGCCGGTCAGCAAGGCGGGCAGCTTGCGCGGTTCTATCTGATAGGACAGCACCCCCGCCGCCAGGGCGGTCGGGATCAGAAACCCCAGTGGCCGCAGGCTAAGCGCATAGGCCACCAGCACCACACAGGCCAGCCCGATTTTGACAAAGGCTATCGCGTCGGGCCAATCCGGCTCGGGGTCGGGGCGCAAAACCACCACCAGCCCGGCCAGCGTGGCGACGCCGCCAATGATATAAGGGAACCAGCGCGGCCCGACCGGATCGGGAAACAGGCCAATAGGAATTTGTGTGGCGCTTGCGACATACGCAAGCGCCACACCGATGGTTATGAAACCGAATAACCGGTCGCTCATGCTATTGGATCACGCCGATTTCGCGTGAAAGATCGGCGATTTCGCCCATCAGTCCAGCCACATAGTTCTGGAAGTCGTCGCCAACAAAGTTGAACTCGGTCAGGCCGTTTGCTTCCATGGCCTCGGCCCATTCGGGGCTGTCGGCAACCGCTTGCAGCGCCGCAGACCAGCCTTGATAGGCCTCTTCCGAGATGCCTTTGGGCACATACAGCCCGCGCCAGTTGCCGGCAACCACGTCGATGCCCTGCTCTACAGCAGTGGGGATATCGGCAAATTCACCGGTCAGGCGGTCCTGCGTCAGCACGGCCAGCACCCGAACGTCGCCCGAGCGGATAAACCCGACCACTTCGGAAATGTCGCCGGTAATCGCCTGGGTAAAGCCGCCGATGGTCTGGGTTACTGCGTCTCCGCCCCCGTCAACACCGATGTATTTGACCGCACGGATATCGTCGAACCCGACCCGTTTCAGCGCCATCAGCACCTTGAGATGGTCAAACCCGCCCGGGGCCGAGCCACCGGCAAAGGTGACCGAACCCGGATCGGCCACAACCGCATCCAGCAGATCGTTCAACGTCTGATAGGGTGAATCGGCCGCCACAGCAATAATGCCGGCATCAATGCCGATCGCCCCCAGAAAACGCACCTGGTCATAGGTCATGCCCGCATAGGCGTTCTGCGCCAGACGGGTTGCGGTGGCCGAAGATGCGGCGACGATCAGTTCTTCGTCTTCATTGCGCTCGTTGACCACCAGCCCATAGGCCAGCCCGCCGCCGCCACCTGCCATATTGGTAACCTGTATCGGCGCATCAACCGCACCGATATCATACATGATCTTGCCAATGGTGCGGCAGGTAAAATCCCAGCCGCCGCCCGGATTCGCGGGCGCGATACACTCAGCCGCAAAGCTGGATCCAGCCATGCCGATGCTCAGGACAAGACTGGCCCCAAGGGTTTTCAGGTTAAAAAGTTTCATTCCATTCCTCCAAATTATGTCGCTTGTCGTTTCGCAAACGTATCCCGAGCATAGCCCAGTTTGCGAGCATTCGGACCCCGTAAAACTACGGTAGGGTTTTGAGGCAATATTGCTATCGCATGACAAACCCCATAGGGTTGGATTTTATTGTGAAAAGAGGTCGAAATGAAAACCAGACTAAGTGTGCTGCTGAACATCGTTCTGATTGCCGCGCTGGCCTACGGCGCTTACAAGTTCATCATTCAGGGCAGTGTCGAGCAAACCGATGACGGCCGCACAGCGGTTATTCTGACCGCCGCCGAAAAGGATTTTGTGCTTTCCGAAATGCGCGGATTTCTGGAAACGGTGCAAGGGATTGTCAGCGCCATCGCCGAGGAGGACATGGCAAGTGTTGCCGAAATTGCTACGGCCGCCGGATCGGCCGATGCGGGCAATGCGCCTGCACCCCTGGTAGGCAAGTTGCCGTTGGAGTTCAAAGACCTGGGCATGGCAACCCACGCGCTGTTTGACGATATTGCCACCCGGGCAAATGAATCAGCCGATGCCAAAACAGTGACACAAGCGCTGGGGGAACTGATGCAAAACTGTACCGGCTGCCATGCCGGATACCGACTGGATATCGAACCGGCCAACTAATCATCAGAACCGGAGCCCTCCCGCAGTCCAGCCTTGTGTTTGGCAAGCCAAACACAAGGCTTCCCTTTGGGCCGGGCCGCCCTGCGGGCGGTAGGGGGCGTTCCGCCCCCTCGCGACATTCGTCGCTCCCCCCTGAGAGTATTTGTAGAAGAATGAAGTCTCATCTTCTTCTTTTCCTAAATATCCCAGGGGTGAATGGCGCTTGCGCCAGAGGGGGCTGGCCCCCTTCCGAGGCGAAGCCGAGGCCCGGCCCAAACGGAAGTCGTTGGCTGGCTTTAGCCAGTCAATGGCTGGAGTGCGGGAGCGCCCCGGTTCGGGTTCAGGCTTCGGTTTCGTGGATTTCGACACCGTGTTGGGTACAGACCTCGCGCAAGTTTTCTGAATCGATTTTGTCGGTGAAAAACGCGTCTACCTCGCTGATATGGCCGATGCGGATCGGGGCCGAACGGGCCAGCTTTCCCCCGTCCGACACCAGAAACACCTTGCGGGCATTGGCGATGATCGCTTGCGCCACACGCACTTCGCGATAGTCGAAATCCAGCAGGGCACCGTCGTCATCGATGGCGGATACCCCGATTATCGCGTAGTCTGCCTTGAATTGCTGCACCGTATCCACCGTGCTTTCCCCGACCAGCCCGCCGTCGGAGCGCCGCAGCATGCCACCGGTTACCACCACATCACAATGGGGGTTCTGCGCCAGAATGTTCGCTACATTCAGGTTGTTGGTGATCACCAGCAGATCGTGGCGGTTGCGCAAGGCCCGCGCGACGGCTTCGGTCGTTGTGCCGATATTGATAAACAGCGAGGCATTGTCGGGAATCGCGGCTGCGCATAGCGCGCCGATTTCCTCTTTCTCTTCCGAGGCAATGCCGCGCCTTGCCTCATAGGCCATATTTGCAACGCCCGATTCCAGCACCGCGCCGCCGTGAATGCGGGTCAGGTGGCCGTGGTCGCACAGCTCGTTCAGATCGCGCCGCACGGTCTGGGGGGTGACTTGCAGGCGCTCGGCCAGATCATCGACCGACACACGGCCGGTTTCGCGCGCGCAGTTCAGGATTTCTTTGTGTCGAAAGGATAGGTTCACAGGTTATTCCGTTTTGGTTCCATGCCCGCCAGCATAGGCGTTTTGGTCGGGTTCTGTCCAGTCGTCAAGCGGCGGGGTCAGCACGTCGATGTGCAGCGGATAGCAGGTAGCGTTGTCGCTGGAATGCTCGGTGCTGCAATCGCCCCCGGGGCAGGCCGACAGGCCGGCCAGCAGGTCAATCTCGGCAAAGAACTCCAGATAGTCCCCTTGGCGCACCGGGCTTGCCTTCATGAAATACTGATGGGTATCGCGGGTGAAACCGGTACACATGAACACGTTCAGCACATCATGCACGCGGGTTTCGGCGACCTCCAGCGGCAGGTCGGTATGGAAGGCCAGCGCGCGTGTCAGGTTGGAATGGCAACAGTGGTGATAATCCTGCCCGCTGAGTAAGCGGTGGGTATAGGGGTCGCAGCGCGTGCCGATCACATCATGGACAGCGCCGCCATGCGGGTCGATTCCGTACCAGTCCAGCGTGTCGCGGGTCAGCGTGGCCATGGGGCGCATGCGGGGAAAATTGCTCCACATCCGGTGGCCGGTGGTCAGGTGGGTGCCGTGCAGGGCGCGGGTTTTACCGCTGTAGAAATGCTCGGTCAGGTCATGGGCGTTCCACAGGTTCAGATCACCGACCTGCGGGCCTTCGGGGCAAAGCACCCGAAAGAAATGCCCCTTGGGCACCGCGACGATGGCCGCCTGTCGTGGCGGAACCGTGGTGGTGGAAAGGGGCTCAAGGCGGGTGCGATGCGCACGCAGGCGCGCCATATCGACCGGCGGCAGGGTCTCGGGCGGATAGGCGATGACGGGCGCAATGGCGCGCAGGGCATCGGCATTGGCGGGCGGTTTGCTCATGGGGTTCTGTTGCCAGAGAATCCGGCGCGGTGCAAGGCAATCGCATTCGAAAATAATCGAACAAAACGAAAGCAGTGCTTGACTCTTGTAGCGGCCAAGCGCCATAAAATGGGATGATTTTAGGCTGGAGTGCGCGGTGTGACGGATCAGATTTACGATATTTTCGTTATCGGCGGCGGGGTGAACGGCTGCGGCATTGCCCGTGATGCGGTCGGGCGCGGTTTGCGCGTGGCGCTGGCCGAGATGAACGATCTGGGTTCGGCAACCTCGTCGGCCTCGACCAAGCTGTTCCACGGCGGGTTGCGCTATCTGGAGTATTACGAATTCCGGCTGGTGCGCGAGGCGCTGAAGGAACGCGAGGTTCTGTTGCGCAACATGCCCCATATCAGCTGGCCGCTGCGTTTTGTGCTGCCGCTGCACAAGGAAATGCGCCCGGGGTGGCTGATCCGGCTGGGCCTGTTCATGTATGACCATCTGGGCGGGCGCAAAATCCTGCCTGCCACCAAAACCTTGAACCTGAAAACCGACGCGGCGGGGGCTGCCTTGCAGGGCCGGTTTGCCAAAGCGTTCGAGTACTCGGATTGCTGGGTGCAGGATTCGCGCCTTGTGGTGCTGAACGCCCGCGACGCGGCGGATCGGGGTGCCAATATCATGACCCGCGCCAAGGTTGCCAGCGCCGAGCGGGTCGGGGATCTGTGGGAAATCACGCTGGAATCCGGCGCGGTTTTCAGGGCGAAAATGCTGGTCAATGCCGGTGGGCCGTGGGTCGAGGATATTATCAAGAACACCATCCGTATCAACTCTAGCGAGGGGGTTCGGCTGGTGCGCGGCAGCCATATCGTGACCCGGAAACTGTTTGACCACGATCGGGCATATATCTTTCAAGGCACTGATAACAGGGTGATTTTCGCGATACCCTATGAGGGGAACTACACCGTTATCGGCACCACTGACAAGGACCATGACAACGCCGACCACAAGCCAGAATGCACCGAGGAGGAGGCCGACTATCTGCGCAAATTCGCGTCGGAATATTTCAAAAAACCGATCGCGCGTGATGATATCGTCTGGACCTATTCGGGGGTGCGCCCGCTTTACGATGACGGGGCCAGTTCGGCCACCGAGGCAACGCGCGATTATGTGCTTAGCCTCAACGATCAGGGCGCGCCGTTGCTAAGCGTTTTTGGCGGCAAGATTACTACTTATCGCAAGCTGGCCGAGGCCGCGATGGACAAGATCGGCCGGTTTTTTCCGGCTATGACCGGCGAATGGACCATGCATGCGCCGATGCCCGGCGGGAACTTTCCGCCGGATCAGGTGGGGGCGCTGATAGCGCGGTTGCGGGCCGATTTCGGCTTTCTGGATGCCGACTGGGCAACCCGGCTGGTGCGGACCTATGGAACGCAGGCGCAGGAAATGCTGGCGGACGCGGATTCAGCCGATGCGCTGGGGCAGGATTTCGGCGCAACCCTGAGTGCGCGCGAGGTTGATTGGCTGATTGACCGTGAATTTGCCAAAACCGCGCAGGATATCCTGTGGCGGCGCACCAAACTGGGCCTGCGCATCAAGGATGAAAGCGCCTTGCAGGCCTATATCGAACAAAAAACGAAAAAATAGAAACAACACTTGACGAATTGCGAAAAAACCGCAATCATCCGCGCCAATGATCGGGTGTCTTTGGAGGGTATTTGATCATTCCGCCTGTCACGGAAACGCTATGTTTCTGTTATTCGGGCGACGCAACAACAACGCTAGAAACGCATAGCGGACAAACCGTTATCAGATTTACCGCGGGGCCGACGGCCCCGGGGTGCAAAGGTCCAGAAACCGGGAACAGGCCTCAGGCCACCCATTCGGAGGAGAAAACATGAAACTTTCAACCCTATTGCTGGGCAGTATTGCCGCAGCGGCGCTTGGCACATCGGCCTTTGCGCAAACGGAAATCCAGTGGTGGCACGCCATGGGCGGGGCCAATGGTGAGCGGGTAGACCGCATCGCCGCCGGGTTCAACGAATCGCAAAGCGATTATGTTGTGGTGCCGTCATACAAGGGCAACTATACCGAAACCATGACCGCCGCCGTGGCTGCATTTCGTGCCCATGAACAGCCCCACATCGTGCAGGTGTTCGAAGTAGGCACCGCAACCATGATGGCCGCTGAAGGCGCGGTTTATCCGATTTCCGACGTGATGGCCGATTCGGGCACCGCGTTTGACCAGTCGGTCTATCTGCCTGCCGTGGTCAGCTATTACCAGACATCCGACGGAGATCTGCTGTCGATGCCGTTCAATTCGTCGACTCCGGTTCTTTGGTACAACAAAGACGCCTTTGCAGCCGCCGGCATCGAAAACCCGCCCACCACCTGGGACGAGTTGAATGCCGACGCGCAAAAACTGCTCGATAGCGGCATGACCTGCGGGTATTCCTTTGGCTGGCAATCCTGGGTAATGATCGAGAATTACGGCGCATGGCACAATATCCCCATGGGCACGCAGGAAAACGGGTTTGCCGGGCTTGATACCCGCTTTACCTTTAACAACGACGCGGTGGTGAACCGTCTGCAATCGATTGCCGACAGCCAGGAAAGCGGCATCTTCAAATACGGTGGCCGTCGTGGTGACAGTCTTTCGCTGTTTACCAGTGGTGAATGCGGCATGTGGATGAACTCCTCGGCCTATTACGGGTCGATCAAGGATCAGGCCGAGTTTGCCTTTGGCCAAACCATGCTGCCGCTCGATACCGATGTGGCCGATGCGCCGCAGAACTCGATCATCGGCGGGGCGACCCTTTGGGTGCTGCGCGGCAAGGATCAGGGTGATTACGCCGGTGTGGCCGCATTCATGAACTATCTGTCCTCGCCCGAGGTGCAGGCATGGTGGCATCAGGAAACCGGTTATGTGCCGATTACCACCGCCGCGTCCGACCTGTCGCGCGAACAGGGGTTCTATGACGAAAACCCCGGCACCGATACGGCGATCAAAGAGCTGAGCCTGAACGAACCCACCCCCAATTCGCGCGGGCTTCGTTTCGGTAACTTTGTGCAGATCCGCGATATCATCAACGAAGAAATGGAAGCGCTCTGGGCCGGTGACAAAACCGCTCGCGAGGCCATGGACACCGCTGTTGAACGTGGCAATGCGTTGCTCGAAAAGTTCGAAGCCGCCAATAACTAGGGGCTAGCCCCCCAATCCGGCCCGTTCGCGCGGGCCGGATTCCTGCGAAAGCCAAGCCATGCTCAAGCGCGTCCATTTCGGCCCTTCTATCCTGCCTTTTTTGCTGGTGGCCCCGCAGATTGCGGTGACGCTGGTTTTTTTCATGTGGCCGGCCGGGCAGGCGCTCTATCAGTCGTTTTTGCTGGAAGATGCCTTTGGCCTAAGCACCGAATTTGTCTGGTTTGACAATTTCAAAGACCTGATGCACGACCCCTATTATCTGGGCGCATTCAAGCGCACCGCCTTTTTCAGCTTTACCGTGGCCGCGCTGGCGATGGGCATGGCCCTGCTGCTGGCCGCGATGGTTGACCGGATCGTCAAGGGGGTGACGGCCTATCGTACCCTGCTGATCTGGCCCTATGCGGTGGCACCGGTGGTGGCCGGGGCGCTGTGGGTGTTCATGTTCGACCCGACGCTTGGCATCTTTGCCTTTGCACTGAACGCAGTTGGCTATGACTGGAACCACAAGCTGAACGGCGGCGAGGCAATGACGCTGGTCATCATGGCCGCCGCGTGGAAACAGGTTGCCTATAACTTCCTGTTCTTTGTGGCAGCGATCCAGTCGATTCCCAAATCCCTGATAGAGGCCGCCGCCATTGACG
>JALXER010000211.1 GCA_027069385.1 Paracoccaceae bacterium | reverse complement strand
CTTTAAAGGTCCACCATTGCCCAAGGCAGGTAACGCACGGGATCACCGGGGGAAATAGTCAGTGCTTCATCGGGCAATTCCACCAGCCCGTCGGCCCATGCCAATCCGGAGATGCGCCCGGACCCTTCCGACACGAATACCTCGACCGCCCCTGCATCATTCAGCCGCGCCCGCAGGTATTCGCGCCGCCCTGCCCGCTTGACCTTGCCAAACGCCGCCGGAAGCATCAGCGGTTTTACCACGTTCCACCCGCGACCTTGCAACACGCCCAGCGCCGGACGGGCAAAGACTATCGCCGTAACAAACGCCGCCACCGGATTGCCCGGCAGACCAAACACCGGCACGCCCTTCCACATGCCCAGCGCCAGCGGCCGCCCGGGTTTGAGCGCAATGCGCCACAGGTTCAGGCTGCCGGATTCGCCCAACACGGCCGACAGGTGGTCCTCGTCGCCTGCCGAGGCCCCGCCGCTGGTCAAAATCGCATCGCAGCGTGCCGCCGCCTGATCCAGCGCCCCGATCACCGCCGCCCGCGTGTCCGCCGCATGGCCCAGATCGACCGGCGCAAAGCCCCAGCGTTTCACGGCCTCGAGCAGCATCGGGCGGTTCGCATCATAAATCTGGTGATCTCCGGCCGGTTCGCCAAGCTGGCGAATCTCGTCTCCGGTGGACAGCACCCCGACGCGCAGCGGCCGGTACACCGCCAGTTCGGGCACGTTCAACGCGCTGAGTAACGCGATTTCCTGCGCGCCGATGCGCGTGGCGGCCCGTACCACTACATCCCCCTTGCGCGCGTCCTCACCCTTGGGGCGGCAATTGGCCCCTTGCTTCAGCCGCGGTTCGAAATGCACGGTTTTATCGTCAACAGACACGTCCTCTTGCATGATGACCGTATCCACGCCTTCGGGCAGTTCGGCACCGGTCAGGATACGAATGGCCATGCCCGCAGGCACCGCCCCGTCATAGGGCACCCCCGCCGCCGAGCGCCCGTCAACCAGCCCCATCACCCCGTCGCCCATATGCGCATGCGCAAAGCCATAGCCATCGACGGCAGAATTCGGATATGGCGGGTTAGAGCGCCGCGCCACGGCATCAACCGCCAGAATGCGCCCGCCCGCCGCGCTGGTTTGCACTGTTTCAGTGCCCACCACGCTGGACAGAGAATCGCGCAAATGCGCCAGCGCCGTATCCACCGGAGTCCAGTTTACCCCCGGGGGCAGCGCAAAACAGTCATTGGCGAGCTTGGGTGCTTTGGTCAATTCCGACCTCCCTTAGAATGAAATCAGCGATTTTGCCGATCTCGTCTATGTTGAAAACCGGCAGGCTGCCATGACTTAAGTCATATCCGGTTGCAATCGCGCGGATGGTCGGGTCATTTGCCGCAATCAGCCCGCGATCATGGGCGCGGATCGCCACCTCCAGCTTGGGGTGGCGGTCGCGTTTATAGCCCTCGACCAGCACCAGATCGACCGGCGACAACTTGGTAAGCAACCCGTCCAGCGGAGCTTCGGCGCCGTCGCGAATCTCGTTCATCAAGGCCCAGCGGTTGGCGCTTGACAGGATAACCTGTTGCGCACCGGCCTGCCGGTGGCGATAGCTGTCCTTGCCGGGCTGGTCCACATCCACATTGTGATGCGCGTGCTTGACGGTTGAAACCGACAGGCCGCGCGCAGTGATCTCGGTCACAAGGCGTTCCATCATGGTTGTTTTTCCGGTGTCTTTCCAGCCGGTTACGCCGTAAATCCTCATCATTTTATCCTTGTCAGCATCTCTTGCGCCATGGCCAGATCTTGGGGCGTGTTGACGTTGAAAAACGGTTCATAGGCGAACCCGTCAAACAGCATTTCGGCACAGCCATGTGGGCGGGTCCACAGGATCACCTTGCGCAGCCCGTCGTTCAATGCCGCGCGCAGATCGTCGCGCAGCGCCACATCCCACTGGCCAAAGGTCGGGTGGCGAATGGTGCCGCGGGTTTCGTCGGGGGTTACGGCCATGGACAGCGGCGCGCCTTGGGCCTCGCAGGCCAGCCCCAGACCGGCGACCAGTCGCGCGGGAAAGAACGGTGTGTCGGCGGCAACGGTAACGATCCGCGCATAGCCGCGTTCGGCGGCCCAGTCCATGCCCGCCAGCACTCCGGCCAGCGGACCGGCAAAATCGGGGATGGAATCGGCGATTACCGGCAGGTGGAAATCCGCGAAACGGGCCGGATCACCATTGGCGTTCAGCGCCATTTCGTCCACCTGTGGGGCCAGACGGTCGATGACCCGCCCCAGCAGGCTTTGACCGCCAAGCGGCAACAGGCATTTGTCACCGCCGCCCATGCGCCGCGCCTGACCGCCCGCCAGAATCACACCGGCAATGCTCACTTGGTGCCCCCCTTGCGGGCCGATTTCGCCGGTTCGTCAGCGACGCGGCCAAGGTCGGCATCGCGGATCATCCGGCTTTCGCCGCTCAGGCAGATAAAGCGTTGGCCGCGCATGCGCCCGATCAGGGTCATGTTGACCTGACGGGCAATTTCCACCCCCCAAGCGGTAAAACCCGAGCGCGAAACCAGCGCCGGAATGCCCATCAGCGCGGTCTTGATCACCATCTCAGAGGTCAGCCTGCCGGTGGTATACATGATCTTGTCACCGGCGCTTTGCCCCTCTAGCACCATCCAGCCGGCGATCTTGTCAACCGCGTTGTGGCGTCCCACATCTTCCATATAAACCAAGGGCTTGTCGCCCTGACACAGCACCGAGCCATGAATGGCGCCGGCCTCCAGATACAGGCTGGGCATGGTGTTGATCTGCTTGGCAAGCGCATAGAGCCAACTGGTGCGCAGCTTGGTTTGTGGCAGGTTTACCGCGTCGATCCCGTCCATCATATCGCCAAAAACCGTGCCCACGGCACAGCCCGAGGTGCGGGTCTTTTTCTTGAGCTTTTCTTCGTAATCGGTCTTGCGCTTTGTGCGCACCACCACGGTTTCCACGTCTTCCTCGAACTCGACGGCGGTAATAACATCGTCGGGCAGCAACATGCCCTGATTGCGCAGATACCCGACCGCCAGATACTCGGGGTAATCGCCGATGGTCATGGCGGTCACGATTTCCTGCGCGTTCAGATAGATGGTCAGGGGGCGTTCCTCGACCACGCGGATTTCCTGCGTGTTGCCCAGATGGTCAACACCGCTGACCGCGCGCGTCAGGCGGGGCAGGCCCGGGTCCGGTTTGATCAGCATGGTTTATTCCTTTGGTCACGATTTGTGATTGTATCTTGCGCGATGCGCCCGATATGGTCGCCCGAATTTGCATGAAGGCGGGCGGGATGTCCAGAAATCAAAATCTTTTTTGGCAAGGGGTGATTGCGGGCGCGCCGTTTGTGCTGGTGGTGATCCCGTTCAGCCTGCTGTTTGGCGTAGTGGCGACCGAGTCGGGGCTGGATCTGGTGCAAACCATGGCGATGACGGTGCTGGTAATTGCAGGCGCGGCGCAATTCGCGGCGGTGCAGTTGCTGGTCGACCACGCGCCTACGCTGGTAATTATCCTGACCGGGCTGGCGGTCAACCTGCGCATGGCGATGTATTCGGCCTCGCTGGCGCCGCATCTGGGCAAGGCGCCTTTCTGGCAACGCGCCATTGTCGGGTATTTTCTGGTTGACCAGTCCTATGCGGTGGCCATGCAGAAATTCGAGGCCGAACCGGCCCTGACCCCGGCGCAAAAGATCGCCTTTTTTGCCGGCACCATGGTGCTGATCGCGCCGCTTTGGTATCTGTTTACTTATGTGGGCGCGGTGGCGGGGGCGGCGATTCCCGATGCGTTTGCGCTGGATTTCGCGGTGCCGATTACCTTTCTGGCCTTGATCGGCCCGAGCCTGCGCAGCCTGCCGCACCTGCTGGCGGCGCTGGTTTCGGTTGCTGTGTCGCTGGCGCTGGCGTGGATGCCCTATAACCTGTGGCTGCTGATTGCGGCACTGGCGGCGATGGTGACCGGCGCGCAGATAGAGCTTTGGCAGGGGCGGCGCCGTCATGGATGATCAAAGCGTATGGATTGTGATTGTCCTGCTGGGGCTTGGCACCTTTTTGATCCGGTTTTCCTTTCTGGGCCTGATCGGCGGGCGCGAATTGCCCGAATGGCTGCTGCGCCACCTGCGTTATGTGCCGGTGGCGGTCTTGCCCGGACTGGTCGCGCCGCTGGTGCTCTGGCCCGAGGCCACCGGCGGCACCCCCGATCCGAGTCGCCTTGCCGCCGCGTTGGTCGCCCTTGCGGTCGGTGCCGGGTTCAAATCGACGCTGGGGGCGATTTTTGCCGGTATGGCAACGCTTTATCTGGTGCAATCACTGATCGGATAGAGCCGCACGCTGCCCCGAGAACACCACCTTGTTGCGCCCCGATTCCTTGGCCGCGTACATGCGCAAATCTGCAAGCCGCATGGCTACGGTCATGTTTTCCACCTCGTGATGGAAGGCCCCGCCAATGCTGACCGTCAACCGGGCAATGATACCGCGCTTGGGTTCGAAATGGATGGCCTCGACTTTTTCGCGAATGCGTTTGGCGGCGATCTCGGCCTCTTCCTTGTTGGCACCGGGAAAGAAAACCGCGAACTCCTCTCCTCCGATGCGCCCGACGATGTCTTGTTCGCGCACATTTTCGCGGATGGCCCTGACGATCGACAACAGCGCCTCGTCACCCTTTTGATGGCCCCATGAATCGTTGATATTCTTGAAGTGGTCCACATCCAGCACGATCAGCGAACCCTTGTCATTGCTGATTGCCCCTTCATTCATCGCCTTCATGAAATGCTGGTGATTGAACAACCCGGTCATCGAATCCAGCTTGATCTGTTCGCGGGCAATGCTATGAAGCTGGTCCAACTCGAAAAAGGCATCTCGGAGGCGGTCATTCTGGCCTTCGATAATCATCAGCACCGGAAAACCGATCAGCAGCGGAATAAGAATCGCCACCACAAAGCCCGAGCGCGTTAACGGGTCGCCGATCGCCGCCTCGACCCCCAGCGCCACCCCGACCGATGCCGCTATCGTAAAGACGGAAATCACCGTCGATTTATAGATTTTTGAGTGCATGCCAATCCCCAGCCGCAATTTACCAATGCCCCGCAGCCTAGCCCGCAATTTCTAATAAAAAATGAATCGCCCTGCCCTTGCCCAGCGGCGCGGCTTTGCGTAGAAGGTCTTAACCCAGAATAAACGCGGATTTCCCATGACCGAGCTAAGCTATACCGAACCAAAACCCAAAGTGATCCACGGCGCCAAGGGCGACTGGGAACTGGTCATCGGGATGGAGGTACACGCGCAAATCACCTCTCATTCCAAGCTGTTTTCCGGGTCTTCCACCACCTTCGGAGCCGAGCCGAATTCGCATGTGTCACTGGTCGACGCGGCCATGCCGGGCATGCTGCCGGTGATCAACGAATATTGTGTCGAACAGGCGGTGCGTACCGGTCTGGGCCTGAAGGCAGAAATCAACCTGATGTCGCGCTTTGACCGCAAGAACTATTTTTACCCCGACCTGCCGCAGGGCTATCAGATTTCGCAGCTTTACCACCCGATTGTCGGCGAGGG
>JALXER010000210.1 GCA_027069385.1 Paracoccaceae bacterium | reverse complement strand
CCGACCGGGTGCGCTGGGAACATATCCAGCGGGTGTTCGAACTATGCGACCGCAATGTCTCGGAAACCGCGCGGCGGCTGAACATGCACCGGCGGACCCTGCAACGCATTCTGGCCAAGCGCAGCCCGCGTTAAACACAACCAAGGGTAGACATGTTGCGAAATTGATGCCATTCTGCGTGTATGACCTACGCAGAACCGATCGTTGATTCCCCGCTCCATGCCGCCGGCGTTCAAATTCCGTTCAATCCGGTGGTGATTACCCCGCCAATCCGCGACGCTATCCATTCGGGCGCTTTCGAGGCCGAGGAGGCCGCGCAAATCCCCGCCATGGTGCAGCCCGGTGATACCATTCTGGATATCGGCGCGGGGATCGGGTTTATATCGACACTGCTGGCCCGCCAACCGGGGGTAAAACGGGTTATCGCGGTCGAGGCAAACCCCGACCTGATCCCGTTTATGGCGCAGTTGCACGCGGCAAACGGGGTTGAAAATATCGAGCGGCTGAATGTGGTTCTGGGGCACAACCTGCCGACCAAGGCCACGTTTTACCAACGGCGCGATTTCTGGATGGGGTCGCTGATGCCCGGCCCCAACCCGTTTGAACGCAGCATCGAAGTGCCCACCATGGAGCTGAACACCCTGCTCGAAACCCGCGGGGTCACCCTGATTGTCTGCGATATCGAAGGGGCGGAATCCTTTCTTTTCGAACGCGCAGACCTAAGCGGCGTGGATCGGGTCTATCTGGAATTGCACGACCATATCACCGGCCTGAAAGGTGTCTCGCAGGTGTTCTCGCACCTTCAGAGCAAGGGGTTTACCTATGATCCGCGCTTTTCAAGCGGCGCAATCGTGCTGTTTCGCAAGGTCGAGGAAAACGAGACCCTGCGCCCCTATGCGCGCTTATGACGGCGGGGTTATCACGCCTTTTTCGGTGATGATCGCATCAAGAGGCTGGTCGGTCGGTTCAACCGGCAGCGCCGCGCATTGCTGCCCCGCATAGGCATAGCCCAGCGCCACCAGCGGCTTTTGTGCAGCAATTTCGGCGATGCTCCGGTCATAAAACCCGCCGCCATAGCCCATCCGGTTACCCGCTCCGTCAAAGGCGACCAGCGGGCATAGCAGCAAATCGGGCACCAGCACTTGCGCGGTGGCCGGGATCATCGCGCCAAAGGCTCCGGGTTGCATGGCGCAGCCGGGTTGCCAGCGGCGAAACTCCAGCGCCTGCCCCTTGCCCAGAATGACCGGCACACAGATTTGCGCGCCGCGTCGGTGCAGGGCATGCATGGCGGGCAGTACATCGATTTCGGTTCGAATGGGCATGTATCCCGACACCACCCCGAACCGGCGCGTACCGATCCAGCCCAGCAGCACTTGGGCGGCGCGCGCCCCCGCGCCCGACGCCGCCAGATGCGCGGTTTTGCGCCGTTCAAACCCCGCGCGCCGCGCTGCCGATTTCAAGTCTTGCATGTCGTGCATATACCGCCCTTGAAAGGATTTGGTGACGGGGGCCGCAAAAGCCGTAAAGGGGTCTGATCCTCGAGAGCCTGGAGTACCAGGTGGGTGCGAGATGCAATAGGCCACGGCCAGTTGCAGAGCCGGCTCCCTTTCAGAAGATTAAGGCCACTAGGATGTGTCCTTGTACGCGCCCAGCAGCGCCCGTCGAGGGTTAATCTAGGCGTTAAATCATGCAATTAAAAGGGGTCTCCTGTTGACGATCGCTTTATCAACATGTGATGAAAGGGAAACTGGTTATCAGGATGCAACCCGCTGTGGTCTTGTTTAAGAAAATTCCGGAAAAGACGCCGATCCGCGTTCTGGCCACCCTGCCCCCGACCGGCACCAAGGCCGCCGCACATGCCGGGATGGCGGTGCATCTGCTCGATTGCGCCGGATATCGGGTGCATACCACCAGCGCCGCCGGTCCTGCCTATGCGGGGCAGTTTCTCCACTTTGCGCCCAAGCGCCGCTTTGAACCGGTTTTGGCCCAGCAGTTGGACGACCCGACCGAGGTCGCCATTCTGTATCCGGCGGGGCTGGGGTTCGAGCGGATCAACCAGAAACGCTGGCTGCACCGCCGGATAGAGGAAATACGCCGCCTCAGGCTGGCCGCCGGTCTGCTGTTTCGAAAATCGCGCGCGGTGCTGGTATTTCAGCCCCGCCGCTTGTGGCACCCCGAGGAGGCAGCGCTGTTGGCGCTGGCGATGCTGGCCAAGCTGCGCCATCCGTTCACCACCCTGATCACCCGGCAATCCACCGGCGCGGCGCGACTGATTGAAACCCTGACCGGCCAGCCCCCCGCGCAGGCCGACCCCGCCGAGGCCGAAGAAACCGTATTTCGCCTTGCCACCGCCAGCGGGCAGGATCTGGGCATATTCCTGTCACTGGCATGGGCGCGGCGGGCGGTATCGCGCACCCCTTCCGAAGATCCCGCGCGGGCCGAACTGATGACGCTGCTCGACGCGATAGAGCTGTTCACCCACGGCGCCCCCGCGCCGTTTCGCAACCCCTTGGCAGGGCAAACCGGCGTTGATCTGCCCGACAGCATCGCCAGCACCGACAGGGGCGTGCCGATTTCGGCCTATATGCTGCATCTGCACCGGACCCACCACCTGAAGGGTAAATTCCCGCTTACCCGTAAATCGGGCCGGATCGCCTTTGTCGAATGGTACCTGACCCGCGCGCCCAAACTGGTTGACCATAGCCTGCCTTTGCCCGATGCGGTGATGCAGGCCCATATGGCCCGAACCTGCAAAGATCACGGGCTGGAAAGCGTTACCTCGACCATTCCGTCAGCCGGATGCGACCTTACCTTGCCGCCCTATCTGCTGGCCCTGCACCGCAGCGATTCGCGCAATGCGGCCAGGTTTCCGCTCGATTCGGCCAAGGGGCGCATCGCCTTTGCCTTCAAGGTGCTGATCGACCACGCCACGTTCCAGTTGCCCGCCGATTTCGCCGGTTCCGGCCTGCGGGATTTTTTCACCGCGCCCATCGCGGGCGTGGCGGGCAACCTGTCGCGGTTCGAGCTGTTCTGCGCCGTTGCCGCCCATGCGCCGGTCTCCTGCCGCTCTATGCTGGACACGCCGTGGCGGGCAGAGCCGATACGCGACTGGGTTCAGAATATCGCCAATCTGGGCTATCCGCTTATTCGCAAGATGTCGGGTGATCTGCCCGCAAAAACCCCCGAAGTCCACATTACCGGCCGCTCGCAAGCCCAAACCGGGCTTGGCCAGAATCAGGCGATGAACCAGCGCGCGCTTGACAGGGTTTCGCCGGTTTGGAATGTCTATCTGCACCATGTCAACGCCGATATGATCCCCGAACAGATGCTGCGCTATAACAGCCCCGACGCCTTTCACATCGGGTTCTTGTTGTGGGAACTCCAAACCCTGCCCCGCACCCACCTGCTGGCCAATTCCCTGCTGGATGAAATCTGGGCCCCCAGCCGGTTTGTGCAACAGATATACCAGCGCGCCTTTGATCGCCCCGTTACCTTTATCGGCAAGGGGTTTGACTTGCCCAAGGTCGGCAAAACCGATCTTGGCCGCTATGGTGTTGCGCCCGATACCACCTGTTTTCTGGTCTGCTTTGACCAGCATTCCTCGGTGGCGCGCAAAAACCCGCTCGCGGCGGTGCAGGCGTTTCAGGCCGCTTTTCCCGATGATCCCGACAAGGCGCTGCTGGTCAAAACCACCCCCGCGCCGGCCGACCACTGGGGCGACCCCGAGGGCCAGATGAAGCGGATCCGCAAGCTGGCTGCAAGTGACCCCCGCATTTCGGTGATCGAGGAAACCGTGCCGTTCACCGAATTGCTATCGCTGGTCCGCTCGGTCGATTGTCTGGTTTCGGCGCATCGGGCCGAGGGGTTCGGCTATCTGCTGGCCTATGCGCAAAAGCTGCAAACACCGGTGATTGCCACCGGTTTTTCGGGCTGCACCGACTTTTGCACCCCTCAAACCGCGCTGGTGGTCGACTACCACCTGCAACCGGTCCGAAAGGGCGAGGCCATTGTGCATGTGCCCGGCGCGGTCTGGGCCGAGATCGACCGGCAAAGCCTGTCAACCGCCATGCAAACCCTGCTGAATGCCCCGCAAGACACCGCCGCCCGCGTTACGGCGGCCAAGCAGCTGATGGACGGGTTTTATTCCCAAGACGCGCATCGCGAACGGGTGCGTGCGCGGCTCGATGAACTGGGCTTGACAGATTGTTCGCTAAATGTTCCCATGTCACATGACCCTGAAACCCGGACAACAGATCGCCCGCGGCGTGTGCCGCCATCTGGCTGACCAGCGCTTTGCAACCGCGCTGGAATTCGTGCCCAAGCGCGGGTTACGGGTCGATGTCATGGCGCTGGGGCCGGACGGGGAAATCTGGATTGTCGAGTGTAAATCAAGCCGCGCCGATTTTATGGCCGACCACAAATGGCAGCGATACCTTGAATGGTGTGACCGGTTTTACTGGGCGGTGCCGGCCGATTTCGACCTGGACCTGCTGGAGCAGGATAGCGGCGTCATTCTTGCCGACAGCTATGGTGCCGAAACCTTGCGCCACGCCCCGCTTTGCCGCCTTGGTGCCGCGCGTCGCAAGGCGCTGACCCTGAAATTCGCCCGCTGCACTGCCGCACGGCTGACCGCGTTGAACGATCCTGCGCCCTAGGGCCTAAGCCCTAGGGCCTAAGCCCTAGCGCCCTGCCCGCGCCCGCGCGGCGGCGTTTTGCAGCTCTGCCGCTATTTCTTCGGCTTCTTCGGGGTCGAAATCCAGCGGAATCTGGAATTCGGCGGTTTCGATATACAGCCGCACCATTCCCTGATCGGTCGGCCCGATTTGCAGGTCTGCACCAATGTCGCTTTGATCGTTGATACCCATTTTATTGCCTCGTTTGTTTTCGGTCTGGCTATGCCTTTGGTGATAAACATTCAAGCCCTTCGATTCCGGTCTTGCAATCATATCGCGGTCGATGTAATTCCTGCCACAGTGCCGGCGTAGCTCAGTTGGTTAGAGCGCTTGATTGTGGATCAAGAGGCCCCCTGTTCAAATCAGGGCGCTGGTACCATTTCCCCCCTTTGGCAAGTACAGCACCAGCGCATACAGGCCCGAGGGTTATTTCGGGCCGATCATGTCTTTGGGCTGCACCACGCGGTCAAAGGTTTCGGCATCGACCAGCCCCAGATTGATTGCCTCCTCGCGCAGGGTCGTGCCGTTCTTGTGCGCGGTTTTGGCAACCTTGGTGGCGTTGTCATAGCCAATCGTCGGGGCCAGCGCCGTTACCAGCATCAGGCTTTCGCGCATCAGCTTGCCGATGCGTTCCTCGTTGGCCTGAATGCCGTTCAGCATCCGCTGGGTAAAGCTGGCGGTCGCGTCGCCAAGCAACTGGATCGATTGCAGCAGGTTATAGGCCATCATCGGGTTATAGACGTTCAGTTCGAAATGCCCCTGCGAACCGGCCATGCCAATCGCCGCATCGTTCCCCATCACATGGATCGATACCTGCGTCAGGGCTTCGGCCTGCGTGGGGTTGACCTTGCCCGGCATGATCGAGCTGCCCGGCTCGTTTTCGGGCAGGATCAATTCCCCCAGCCCCGAGCGCGGGCCAGAGCCGAGAAACCGGATATCATTGGCAATTTTGTAAGCACTGGCGGCAACGGTTTTCAGCGCGCCGGACAGAAATACCATGGCGTCATGCCCTGCAAGCGCCTCGAATTTGTTGGGCGCGGTGACAAAGGGCAGGCCGGTGATTTCGGCCATGTTGGCCGCTACCGCCTCTCCCCAGCCTTTGCGGGTATTCAGACCGGTGCCCACCGCAGTGCCGCCCTGTGCAAGTTCGTAAATGCCGGGCATGGCGGCATGAACCCGCGCGATCCCCTGCCTGATCTGGTGGGCATAGCCCGAGAACTCCTGCCCGAGGGTCAGAGGCGTTGCATCCTGCGTATGGGTGCGGCCGATCTTGATAATATCCGCAAAGGCAAGCGCCTTGGCCTCCAACCCTTCGGCCAGCAGGCCCAGACCGGGCAGCAGAACGTCGCGCACCGACATGGCGGTGGCGATATGCATGGCAGTGGGAAAGGTGTCGTTGGAAGATTGCCCCATGTTGCAATGGTCGTTGGGATGCACCGGATCCTTGGAGCCGATCACCCCGCCGAGCATCTCGATAGCGCGGTTGGCAATGACCTCGTTGGCATTCATATTGGATTGCGTGCCCGAGCCGGTCTGCCAAACCACCAGCGGAAAGTGATCGTCAAGCTTGCCCTCGATCACCTCGGTGGCGGCAGCAACAATCGCATCGCCAATGCGCGTATCCAGAACACCGGCGGCCATATTGGCCTGCGCGCAAGCCTTTTTGATCACCCCGAGCGCGCGCACAATCGCCACCGGCTGTTTTTCCCAGCCAATAGGGAAATTCATCAGGCTGCGCTGCGTCTGCGCGCCCCAGTATTTGTCGGAAGGGACCTCTAGCGGGCCAAAGCTGTCGGTTTCGGTGCGTGTTGTCATGGGATAGTTCCTGTTGGTTGGGCCAGTTACGCCCACAGGTTTACCCCCGCACGCAACAGGACACAACCGGCGAGGGGGGCGTTTTGAAGTAAACTTCAAAACGCGTTGCGACACCATGGCCTCACTGCGTTCGGTTCAGGGGCTGTGGGGGACCCTGCCCGAACAAGGCCAGCCATTACCGGCCAACGGCAACGTAGCTTTCGAAGCCCGCTGCCTCGCATTCGCTGCGGTTATAAATATTGCGCAAGTCGGCCATGCGTGGCCTGTGCATGATTGCGGCAAGGCGCGGCAGATCGAGGGCGCGAAATTCGTTCCACTCGGTCAGAATCACCACCGCATCGGCCCCTTTGGCCGCTCGGTAAGGGTCTTCGATCCAGGTAACATTCGGGAACCGCGCCTTGCCTTCTTTCTGCCCGTGCGGGTCGACAATGCGCACCGCAGCCCCGCCCCCGACCAGCGCGGGCACGATGGTCAGTGACGGAGCCTGACGCATGTCATCGGTGTTTGGCTTGAATGTCACCCCCAGCACCGCAATGGTTTTGCCCGCAACCGAATCGTCGCACAGATCCACCACTTTTTCGACCATCCGGCGCTTGATCTCGTCATTGACCTTGATCACCGTCTCGACGATCTGCATCGGCACCGCGTGTTCCTGCCCCATGCGCGCCAGCGCCGCCGTGTCTTTGGGAAAGCAAGAACCGCCATAGCCCGGACCGGCATGCAGGAATTTGTTTCCGATCCGGCCATCCAGCCCCATACCCTTTGACACCGCCTTGATATCGGCGCCGGTGCGCTCGCACAGCTGCGCGATTTCGTTCACAAAGGTGATTTTCGTCGCCAGAAAGGCATTGGCCGCGTATTTGATCATTTCGGCGCTTTCAAGGTCGGTATACACCACCGGAAAATCGCGCAGAAACAACGGCCGGTATACCTCGGCCATTACCGCCCTGGCCCGCGCGCTTTCAACCCCGACAATCACCCGGTCGGGCCGCATGAAATCATCGATCGCCGCCCCTTCCCGCAGGAATTCGGGGTTAGAGGCCACGTCGAAATCGATCGACGGGTTGGCCTTGCCAAGCTCGTCGGCGACGGCGCGGTTTGTCCCCACCGGAACCGTCGATTTGGTTACCACCACCGCATAACCGGTCAGCGCCTCGCCAACCTCGCGGGCGGCCTGCATCACATAAGAGATATCCGCATGGCCATCACCCCGACGGCTGGGCGTGCCGACGGCGATAAACACCACATCGACCCCGTCCAGCGCCACCGAAAGGTCGGTAACAAAGGTCAGCCGTCCGGCCTGAAGATTGCGCGCCAGCACGTCTTGCAGGCCCGGTTCAAAGATCGGCACCTCTCCGCGCTTTAACTGCGCGATCTTGGCGGGGTCTTTGTCCACGCAAACGACTTCGTGCCCGAAATCGGCAAAACACACGCCGGAGACCAGCCCCACATAGCCGCTGCCAATCATTGCTATTTTCATAAAACCCTGCCAATCATAATGAGGAGCAGTATAGACACTACTGCCCATTTGGTAAAATGATATGCTCTGGCACAAGAAACAAGAATACTATGTAAAAATGCGCGGTGTTTTCCTTGTCCGATACATTGAAGGATCCTGTGAAGCACAGATTGGCTCTGAACCATCAATCCGCCCGAATACACTGATACTTTATTTTTCGAGTTTAACAACATGGACTACCGGTACCGGGGATGAAGTATTGAGCGAAGAAAAGAAAAAGCTTATTCAGGAACGAGTTACTCATGAGTTTTCAAAGAACGGTGTGAAATTGGAGATCAGGTAGGCGCGGCTTTTGTAGGCACAGCTGGCCAGTTGTTATCCCCCCTCGATCTACACCTCCATGCAGATATATTTCATCTATATCAAAATTTACAAAAATTTGCGAAAATCAGCAACTATCTGATATTATACAAATAATATCTACTAACTGACAGAGTATTTTGGTGTATTTGGCCCTATCCGTTCCAATATTGTTCCAATAAGATCGCTATTGTCGTTCCAATAAGGCTTGCCAAATGGCCGATTTTCAACCTCGTAAAGGGTCCTATATCAAAGAACGAAATGGGCAGTACTACTATCGCAGAGCAATACCGAAGCGGTATCGGCACCTGTTTGATGACAAGTGTGAATGGAATATTCCACTCCAAGGGCGCAGTCCAGCAGATCGTTTATCGGAAGCGCACGCATATGCACATCAACATAATCACGATATGATTTATGGGCTAGGCGCGAGAATTCTTTCAGGGTTTGAGGAGTCGAACACACCTGATGGCCTGACCTGAGCGTAAGACTTGACTTGTCAAAAATCCCCCTTCCTGATGGGAAGGTAGTTCGCCCATTTAAGGCTTACAGAAAGGGAAAAATTATTGAAATCTATAAAGTAGCCCTTAGTCGCGATCCCGATTTTTTGCGAGCGGCAGAAAGGGACGGGTTTTTCCCTATGTCCTATAATGAGGGCGAAGCTCAACTTGAACTAAACCACTACCGGCTTGCGCCGGTAGGATTTTGGATATGATTTTCCAGGTACTGAAGTACGATGTCTTGCGTAATCGCGCCGTTGGTGGTCGAAAAATACCCCCGGCCCCAAAACCGCTTGCCCCAGTAGCGCTTCTTGAGCTGCGGGAACTGGCGTTGCACCAGGAACGACGACCGCCCCTTCATCAGTCGCATCAGGTCACTTACCGCCAGCTTCGGCGGGATCGACACGAACATGTGCACATGATCTGACGACAGCGCGCCCTTGATAATCTCCACCCCGTTTTGCGCACAAACCTGCCGTAAAATATCTCGAACCCGAAGCTGGATATCGCCCTGCAGAACCTTGTAGCGATACTTGGTCGACCACACGAGGTGATAGCGATGGTAGTAAACGCAGTGTTTTCCGGTATTATATTGCATGAACAACCAAGACTTAGCACTCAGGCCGCACATGAGCGACGAGTGCAGGAATTTGTCAAGGTACACGGTAATCTTCCAATATCATCGATAACAAAAGGCCACGTTGTCTTGTTTGTAAAACATGTTCAAGAAATGACCCACAATGACAAACCAATAGAGGCAACGACAGTTGCGGGTTACTTGGCCAGTGTTGCAGCGTTACTTGCCTTTGCCACCAGTTCCGACTTAATACCGTTCAGTCCAGCTTTAGGTGTAAAAGCGCCAAAGGATATTCGATACCGGTTCAAGCTGCCTCATTTGGGTATACCCGCCTGATGCAACTGTTTGGCACACGTCATGTGTACCATTAGGGTTATGTATTGCTTTTTGATACGAATTCCTGCATGCCTCTAGACCTATTTGAGACAACTAGGAGAGCATATGCGAATTGGGTATCGACGGGTTAGTAGCATCGGGCAAAACCTTGACCGGCAACTGGCTGATCAATTGGATGTTGAAAAGGTATTCGAAGAGAAGGTTTCCGGCAGCAACAGAGATCGACCTGCTCTCAACGAGATGATCGAGTTCGCCCGCGAAGGCGATGAAATCATAGTTCACGCTCTGGATCGACTTGGTCGTGATATCCGCGATTTGCTCAACATTGTGGAACAGTTGAACACAAAAGGAGTGACTGTCGAGTTTCTCAGCGAACAGTTGCGGTTCTCTCGTGAAAGCAATGACCCTTTAGCGAAGTTGCAACTTCACATGTTGGCTTCATTCGCAGAGTGGGAACGTGCCACTGCGAAACGCCGTCAAGCCGAGGGAATAGCACGAGCAAAGCTCAATAACCCCGAGAAATATCGTGGTCGCCCCATCAAGATCGATGTCCATGAGGTCAAACGCCTGAAACAGCAAGGTCTAGGCGCGACCGCTATTGCTAAACAAATGAACATTGGGCGGGCATCAGTGTATCGAGCATTGAAGGTAACAATACCGCCGAACGCGTGATTAAGCCTGTAGCTATGGGCTGCAAAAATTGGATGTTTTCTGACTCGCAATGCGGCAGTAATTCCATGGCCATCGCCTACACCCTGATCTAAACTGCCAAGCTAAACGATGTCGATCCGCAGGCTTGGCTCACGTGGGTTCTCGAACGAATAGCTGACCACAAAAAAATAACAGGATGGACGAGCTTATACCGTGGAATTACAGTTCGATGGCGAAGGCGGCGGACGCTTACCCAAAACTAGCGTCGAGAAGTTTTCCTGCGATGAATGGTAACGTCGACACAATCACTTCAAGCGCTGCCTTCACGCGCAGCAAATCCAGATGAGAATCACTTGCTTTTACCTAAGCGAAAACAAAATCGTCAGCAGAAATTGAAGCGGCCATTATACCCGTTAGAAGCAAGTCGTCCAATACCGTAAGGGCATCGCCATCGTCGAATCCAATATGCACACCTTCAGCACTATCTGATATGGTAAGATCGGCAAAAGCAAGGCCCGTGGAACTCAAATCAATGAGGTCCAGGCCATCTTCGAAGTCGGTCATGCGGTCATTACCGCAACCAAAATCCAGCACGATAGTATCGGCACCGCCCCCCCGATCAGTACATCGCTGCCAAGCCCTCCATTCAGAATATCATTCCCATCAAAGCCATTTAACAGGTCGTCCCCGGCGTCACCAGATAGACTGTTTGCGCTGCTATTCCCCATAATTCTATTATCCAATCCATTTCCGGAGCCATCGATCGCGCCTGCATCTTCACGCAGTTTCAGCCGCTCAAGGTAATTGCCCAACACATATGAAACACTGGAAACAACCCGGTCCGTACCAAAACCGGCATGTTCAATAATTCGATCTCCGAGGTCATCCACCTTATAAGCATCATCGCCTCGGCCACCAATCATCAGGTCAGCGCCCTTGCCGCCATTTAAAACGTCATTGCCATCCTGACCAACCAGAATATCATCGCCACGTCGGCCACTTATCGTATCATTACCTTCTTCTCCGTAGATCTGGTTGTCTAACAAATTACCGGTCAGTGTGTCGTTAAACGCTGAGCCATCGATGTTTTCAATGCCAGCATAATTATCGCCTTCGGCATCTCCGCCAAGCCCAATGCCAGAGGCAAGGTTTACCGTCACCCCAGCATCTGAACCGCCATAGACAACCTTATCCATACCCTCGGCACCGTTAAGTGAATCTGCACCCTCACTCCCCGCGAATATGTCATCATCTGCGTTGCCAGTAAGGATATCATCTGCAGCGCTGCCAAAGTGATTGCTCCCCCGGTAACTTCGGCCGTAGAACCGGACAAATAACCATTGATCATTGTCCAGTACCATGTTCCCAGCACATCACCCTCTTCAAAGGCATCCGGGTCACTGAGGCTGAACCCTCCTTCACCAGAAAACGAGTCATCATCACATCCGGAATCATCCCCGACAACCGGCTCTCCACACTTGATGTAGGCCCAGCTTCCTTGGGCACGATGCATGCCACGACCAAAATTCCAGGTCTCGCTGGTTACATGATTTTCGTAGGGATTACTTTCATCCTGATAACTGTCTGGGATATCGAAATAGTTCCCGTTTACATCTAGTTCGTGTTCTTCTTGCCCGATAAGATCCCCGTCTGCATCGCGTATATCATATTCGAGGAAAATCTTATCTGCCGATTCCGGATTAATGATAACCACATCAATCTCAGACCAACCCAGCCGCAAGCCAAAATCACGCAGATTAAGGTCTGCAAATTTCGTTTCATTCATCCCGGGCGCATTAATAACCGCAATTCTGGCACCGGCCTCTAGGTGATAGCTGTCCGCCCCCGCGCCCCCCCCATACCACCATTGTTTTACCAGGCTGGTCATTGGGATCTGCCAGCGTCATATCAAAGACGTCAGCCCCTCCACCACCGGCAAGATACTTAACATTTTGAACCCCGGCGGCGTTAAACCTGTCGGCGCTATCGGTCCCGATAAATACCTCGATGTTTGAATAACTATCCCCCGCCGCGTCACCGCCCGAACCCGTCTCGTTCTTTAGATTAATCGTTACCCCGCCGCTGGTCGGATCAAAAAACACCACGTCCTGACCCGCCCCGCCATTAATAGCATCCCCACCACCTCCTCCGTCAATCCAGTCGTTCCCGGTACCGCCGTTGATGGTATCAACGCCTCCACGGCCATAAATGTAGTCATCTCCGGCACCGGTGGTGATGGTATTTGAGCCGTTCCATCCGATGATAAGGTCATTAATCAGGTCAACGTTGTTTGAAGTGTCAACATGCGGGCCGGGGCGGGTTGTGCCCGCGCCTGACCCATCTTGAGCGACCAGCACCACATCTGCTGTTACCCCATCGGGCAACCACTGGCCATTGTGTTCGGAAGCCAGAAAATCCCCCGTGGCAGAATAGCTGGCGCGAGCAGCGCTGAAATCTATGGTTTCCATATAGGTGTTGGTGGCAATAACGGTTTCGCCAAGGTAATCAGGGTCAATCTGGCCACCCGTCAAATCGTCGATGGTGTCGTTTGTATCCAAAACCGCATGCATGACTTCATGGGCCAAGATGCGTAGAAAACTGGAGGTATGCGCCGCACCAGCGTTGTCAAGGTAGGTAAAGGAATACTGGGAGTCTATGATGACCACATCATATGTAGATTTTGCTATATTTTCCCCCAGTCGAATGCTTAAGGTGTTTCCCTCAGTACTATCAATCTTGTCCAACACTGCCGTACGGTATTCGTCATTATTCCACAGAATATTCAAAGCTGAGGTTATATTCGAAATTTCCACGGCTTCTTCTTCGAGGCTAAGGTCGGACCTAAAGTTGGTAAAAGTAATTGCGTCGTTCTCAATAAGCTCATCAATAGTCATTCTGCATCCTCAAAATTAGTGGTTGTATTATTTCGTCCGCACTTGATAGGAAGCCCGCTTTGATCTTCGACCTCAACACCAAAAGCGATATCGTCAGGACTACATTCCCTACTTCCAGGTATTTCAATTCCAATAAAGAATTGAATAGGTATAGCCGTTGCGATCTGATCAGCTGATGTAACAGCGTGCACAGGATCGTCGTCGATATGCCCAATAAATACTATGGCACAATCTACGCCTAAATAGGCTCCGGTGTCATACAAGACTGCGCAGTAAAACCGCCTTCCGACGGTCCTCACACGTAATACACTCGGATCAACCTTCAGCCCCCACAGATGCAGCTTGATAATTTCGTCTTCCACCCCACCCGAGGGGCGGAGCAGAATGAAGCTGTCGGGCGTGACCGACATAACCTGCCCTTCAATAATCCATGTGCGGTTTTCTCCAAATCCATCCCAATCAGCCAGCGCGGGTTGGGCCGTACCAATTAATACAGCCGTCAGAATGCTCAGTACTTTTGCCTTGAATGCCATCGACGAGCGGCGATATTGGGGTAAACGGTTTCCATTGCCCCTCTCCGCACCGCCGCCCGAGCCGGTGCGCGTTTTGGGATGCGCCGTAACACCAGCCCCCGCCTTGTCGAAAAACACCACGTCCTGACCCGCCCCGCCATTAATAGCATCCGCACCAGCCCCACCGTCAATCCAGTTCGAACCGGCGTCTCCGGTGATCGTGTCAGCTTGCGCCGTGCCGGTGACGTTCTCGAAGTTTGTGATCGTCATGCCTGTTGTACCACCGGTAACATTCAGCGCACCTGCGCCAAGATCAACGGTAACGCCTTGCTCTACGCCACTCAGGTCAACCGTGTTGTTGCCGGAGTTGCCATCAACCGTGATCGCCTCGGCGTTCAGCGATTCTAATGTCATATTACTATAAATATTGACCGTCGTGTCCGCTTCAGTCATTTTCACAACCTCGATATTTGTAAAATTATCGAGCCAACCAACGGCCAAACTGACAGCTTGGAATATGGGCGCCACTGTTCCAGCGCTTGGTGAAGGAAGGCCAAACCCGATAATGCCTTCATCTACCTGACTATAGTCCAACGTATCTGTGTCGCCCCCCCCCATCCAAAAAGTCTTCGCCCCCAGAACCGCCAAAGAAAGTGTCATTCCCGCCGAACCCGAAAAACTTGTCGTCTCCGATGCCAGCTTGGATATCGTTCTTGCCGGTCCACGTGCCATCACTATTCATATAGCCGGTGTCCTTAAAAGCCAGATCACCAAATTGATACGCACCATAAAAACTGCCGTTCTGGGCTGAATAATTGTTAGAGCTTTCTCTGAACCGAATTGCAGACATAAATGCTTGTAAACCCGCCATTTTACTTCTCCATTCTAATTTCTAAAGTAACCTGTTGTGAACTGAGTATTTTTTCGCGTATTTCACCTATTGGAAAGAAATAAAATCCAGGGGGCGGCGGGAGCCGGTATTGAGCTTTTGGAAAGATTAGTCCCGTTTCTCCATTTCGCACGATCAAGCTTGGCGGTCCGTCGGTCTGTTGGGGAAGTCCTCCAATATATGGATGCTCTGACGCAGGCTGATCACCAAATAGAAACAGATGGCTGCAATTGGGACCGCCTCTACCACAGAAACCTGAATGCTGAAGCTTAACAATCGCATCAATCGTGCCGTCGCTATCAATATCATACCGATAAACCACCAATTCCCCGCGCTCCCAGAAAGTGTCGCCGTAAACGTATTCCCATCCACTATGATCAAACTCTTGACAAATCCAACTGAACTCATTCAGCTCGGCAACGCAGGTTTCTGCATCTTTTATTTCGGTAGCTGAAAGCTCCGATATGACAATGTCATCAGGAAGATAAATGTCATCCTGTGCATTCAACAGGTTTGGCAAACCTATAAAAAGAGCCAAAACCAGAGCCAACTTTAAGGGTGTCATATATCTATCCTCACATGCTCAAAGCATCGATTGAATTCAGGCATTTCATCTTAGAAACAAAAACACAAGTGACTCACACAACCCAACAAGTTGCAAAAAAGTTAACCCCCCCTATGCGGGTCAAGCCATTTTCACGCTTGGGGTGAGTGTTTTCTTGGCCCAAGCGCAACTGGAAAAGCTGGCCTGCGTGCTATTTTGGCTCATGGAGCGCTCGCTACAAAACACAACCTCGGTGGTGGCGTACGGCTCGCCTAAGCGGCAAGCTGGCTAACAAAGGTATCAACATTTTCCGTGCCAATGACGTTCTTGAAGTTCTGGATGGCCATGGATACTAACACCCCGAAATCAGCGCGGTTAGGCGGGGGAGGCCGGACACTAGCGTTCAAACAAGCCGAGCCACTTTACCCACGACTTTGATTTTATCCCTCAAGATAAAATGAGCTGACAATCATTCAGTATCGAGGTATATTACTCTTAAAGATAAATAAGTGGGGTGACATGGCTGCTGAATCTATACAACAAAAATGGCAAAACAACATCGGCCATAAATTGCGCACATATCGGAAGGCTCAACACCTGAGCCTAACCGACCTGTCACGGCTCTCCGGTGTTGCTGTGCCCGCCTTGTCACATATAGAGAACGGCAATAGGGATGTGAAGCTGTCAACGCTGGTTCGGCTGTCCGAGGCTTTGCGTATAAAATTGCCGGACCTGTTCAACGCCATTTCAGAAGACCCGCAGCCAGCACACAATCACATTGCGGGCTATGACCTAGGGGATGACTGATGGCCGAAGAAACCCGCGTACCCGTCTATTATGAGCAATTTCAGACCGGCTCCATTCTGGTTAACGGCGCCGGACAGTTGGGCTTTCAATACGACGCCCGTTGGCTGGATACAAAGGGTAGCTTCCCGCTATCGGTGACCATGCCCCTTTCCGGTGCGCGGTACGATGATCATTTCATCACGCCGTGGTTGGCAAACCTCCTGCCGGAAGAGCAACAGTTATTAATCCTGTCCCGCACGCTGGGAGTATCGTCAACCGATACGCTCGCTATATTGATGGAAATCGGTGGCGATACCGCAGGGGCGATATCCATCGAGAAGCCCAGTATTCAAGAGAAATGGGCCTACCGGTCGCTGATCGAATATTATGACCAGCCTACCGAGGCTGATGCCCTTAACCGGCACTTCGATGACCTGCGTAACCGCCCTTTCCTTGCCGGAGAGGATGGTGTTCGCCTGTCACTGGCCGGTGGGCAACAGAAAACAGCTCTTGCCGTAATTGGCCCGGACGGGCACCCGAAACTCGGCTTGCCCCAGAAGAGCGATACTCTGGCCATTCCCATGAACGGGGCACCATCAACGATCATCATAAAACCGGATAATCCGACATTGGCAGGGATCGTCGAGAATGAAACCTATTGCCTGACCCTCGCAAACCTTATCGGGATACCGGTTGCCGAGGTGGGTATTATCAACACGACTGGCCGTACCGCTTTGGGTGTAGCTAGATATGACCGCATTATGCGCAAGAATGGTTCGGTGCGGAGACTTCATCAGGAAGATTTCGCACAGGCCAACGGGCTATTCCCCAGCCAGAAATATGAACAAGGAACGGTGCGTGGTCTTGACCTCACCGGCCTGATACAAACCGGCAGACATCTGCCTGCTGTGGAAGCGCTCAATCTCCTCGACCAAGTTATTTTCAACATCCTCGTGGCAAACACCGATGCCCATGCCAAGAACTATTCGATGATATTGTCCAGCGGGCCAACATTGGCCCCGCTTTATGATGTATCTTCGGTTCTATTATGGGATCATGTTAACCAGTACTATGCGCAGAAACTGGCAGGCCGGAAGCGGAAGCCCGAGGATATGACCCGTCGACACTGGGACCGTATTGCGGAAGAAGCCGGGCTTAGTCCAAGGGGAGTCAGGCTGCGGGTACAGGAATTGGTTGATGCCATGGTAGCAGCACGGGTCGAAGCCACTGCTATCGTATCAGGACAGCGCGGGGCCGTGGGCAAGATCGTGGAACATGTCGCCGCACTGATTGAAAAGAACGCCCTTCGTATTGCTGGGCGGTTGGGTGGAGGCTGATGAAGGCTTCACATACCAGCTATTATTAAGCAATTACAGTGCTAGGCTAAGCTGCTGGAATGCCAATTTGTCCCAATAAGTGCTCCAATAACGTTCCAATAAGGCGAATCAATGATCATCTAATCCTTTGTTTATTATCTACTTTCTACACATCCATGCAGATATATTTCATCTCCAGATAGTCGTCGATTCCGTGGTGCGAGCCTTCGCGGCCCAGGCCGGATTGTTTGACGCCGCCGAACGGGGCGACTTCGGTAGAGATCAGGCCGGTATTGACCCCGACCATGCCGTATTCCAGCGCTTCGGCCACCCGCCAGACGCGGCTTAGGTCACGGGCAAAGAAATAGGAGGCCAGCCCGAAAATCGTGTCATTGGCCTGCTCGATCACGTCGGCTTCGTCGGTAAAGCGGAACAGCGGCGCTACAGGCCCGAAGGTTTCATCGCCCGAGACCATCATATCGCGGGTTACGCCGGTCAGGATGGTCGGTTCGAAAAATGTGCCGCCCAGCGCGTGGCGGTTGCCACCGGTGGCCACCCGGGCGCCTTTGCCGACCGCGTCCGAGATGTGCTCCTCGACCTTTTCGACCGCCGCCTGAGTGATCAGCGGACCGGTGGTCACGCCATCATCGAACCCGTCGCCGATCTTCATCGCGGCCACGGCCTGCGCCAGCTTGGCGGCAAAGGCGTCATAGACTCCGTCCTGCACATAAATCCGGTTGGCGCAGACGCAGGTTTGGCCGTTATTGCGGTATTTAGAGATCATCGCCCCCTCTACCGCCGCATCCAGATCGGCGTCATCGAACACGATAAACGGCGCGTTGCCACCCAGTTCCATGCTCATCTTCATGACGCTTTTGGCA
>JALXER010000209.1 GCA_027069385.1 Paracoccaceae bacterium | reverse complement strand
GCGTTGCAAGGCCGAGAAGTGAGCCGGAAAAGAAAACCTTCCGGGGGAAGGTTTTCCCGGCGAACAACCACTATTCCTGCGGCCTTGCGCCTGGTCAGAACGAAAATCTGCCAAACTGGTGGCTTGTGGATTATGGGTCTACGCCCTAACGGATCAGGCGCGAGTATTTGGCGCCTTCCAGGCTGGCACCGGCGATCAGGCCGCTTTGATTGAACACAATCCCCACGATGGGTTTGTTGGAAGTTGTCGAGGAAAGCCCGAAATTCCCGCCCTCGTCACGAAACGCGACTTCGGCATCGACCCCCAGCTCGAACCCGTCCGATGTGCGGAAATCGCGCAGCACTTCGGGGGTCATGAAGAACAGCACCTGGGTCGAGCGTTGCGCTCCGATCTGCAGCCCGAAAGAGGCCGACACAAAGGAATAATAGTCTACGGTGGCCGGTCCGATCAGCAGCGCGCCTTCGCCATAAGCCCCGGCAACAAACAGCCCCGCCTTGGTGATATTGGGGATCACCAGCATACCCGCCGCCCGCTGGGAAAACGCCTGCGAGCCGGGAAATTTGGCGTACATATCGGTAAGTGCTTCTTGCACATACCCGTCGATTTGTGCGGCCGAACCGGTAACGCGCCCGTCACCGGCGCATCCCGCCAGTGTCAGTGCCGCGCCGCCAAGGATCAATCCACGTCGTGAAACCTGTGTCATGCTCTGCTCCAATGCTTGCCTGTTCCGGTCTGATGCCGGTTGGGGGCAGGCTAGCACAAAGCCGCAACATGTGCCAGTGGCACGGCAGATATAGGCGCTACTCCGCCAATATTTGTGCCACGCGGGGGGCGAAATAGCTTAGAATCCCGTCACATCCGGCCCGCTTGAACGCCAGCAGCGATTCAAACATGGCCTTTTCCTCGTCAATCCAGCCGTTTTGCCCTGCCGCCATGATCATCGCGTATTCCCCCGAGACCTGATAGGCAAAGGTCGGCACCTTGAAGCGGGTTTTGACCCGGGTGCAGATATCCAGATAGGGCATGCCGGGCTTGACCATCACCATATCGGCCCCCTCGGCAATATCGCGCGCAACCTCGCGCAGGGCCTCGTCTGCATTGCCCGGATCGATCTGATAGGTCTTTTTGTCGCCCTTCAGCGCGCCACTGGCCCCGACCGCATCGCGAAACGGGCCGTAAAACGCGCTGGCGAACTTGGCCGCATAGGACATCACCACCACATCCGAAAAATCGTGGCTTTCCAGAGCCTGCCGGATAATCCCGATGCGCCCGTCCATCATATCCGAAGGGCCAAGGATGTCGGCCCCGCTTTCGGCCTGTACCAGCGCCTGTTTTTCCAGCGCCATCAGGGTTTCGTCATTGACAATCACGCCGTCGCGGACAAACCCGTCATGCCCGTCGGAATTATACGGATCCAGCGCCACATCGAGCAAAATCCCCCCCCCCGGCACCGCCGCCTTGATGGCGCGGGTGGCGCGGTTGACCAGATTGTCGGGGTTGAAGGCCTCGGTGCATTCGGGGTTTTTGTCGGCCGCGTCGGTATAGGGAAACAGCGCGATACACGGGATTCCCAGCGCCGCGGCCTCATTCGCGGCCTTGACCGCCATATCGACCGACAGGCGGTTGACGCCCGGCATGGCCTTGACCGGTTCAGAGACCCCTTCGCCCTCGCGCACAAAAATCGGCCAGATCAGGTCATCGACCGAAACGGCGTTTTCGCGCACCATATCGCGCAGCCAGTCGGTGCGACGAGAACGGCGCGAGCGCGCCAGCGGAAACGGGGCAAAACTGGGGTGCATGGGGGCCTCCTGAAGCTGTTGCCCCTGCATCGCACGGATCGCCTTACCTGCTCAAGTGTTATCACGATATTGGCAGTTGATTGCGTCAGGAATTGTCCTTATCTAGGCAACATGAGCGCAACACCCTTCCTGAATTTCAGCCTGATAGAGATGACCAGTTTCTGGAGCATCTGGTATTGGGTTATTACCGTTGTGGCGTGGTCGATGACCTCGCACTGGACGCTGGGCGTGCCCCATGACATCGTGATGCTGGCCCGCAAATACGGCGGCGCTATAGAGGATAACTGCACCACGCTGGCCCATATCAACGCGCAACGGCTGATCTATTATTTCGACAAGGGCGGGGTGTATCTGCTTGGGATCATGACCTTTATTCTGGCCTCGATCGCAACGGTCGGGTTTTACGGCGGGGTCGAATTTGCACAGGCGCTGTTTATGCTGCTTGCTCCGCTAAGCATCCCCATGGGGCTGACGGTGCGCCTTGCCTACCTTGTAGAGCGCGAGCAACTGGCTGGCGAAGCGTTGTTGCAGGTGTTGCGCCGGCAGCGCTTGTGGAACCAGATCATCGGCTTTGTCGCCATCACGATTACCATGGTGGTTGCGGTTACCCATTTTTTAATGACCTAAAGGCCATTTTAGCCCGCTCCGGCTTGTCTGGACCGGCCCGGTGCTATAGATGCGCGTAAAATGAGCAACAGCAAGATATTGCAGCCGGGCCTGACGCGGGTTGGCGGCGCGCCCGACGGGTTTGATGCACGGGTGCTGGCTGATACGGTTATGCGTGTGGGCGCGCCGGTGCTGGCAGTGCTGCGCGACGACCGGCAAATGGCCGCCATGCGCGAATCACTGGCCTTTTTTGCGCCCGACCTGCCGGTGCTGGGCTTTCCGGCGTGGGACTGTCTGGCCTATGACCGCATTTCGCCCAATTCGACGGTTTCCGCGCAGCGCATGGCCTTGCTGGCGACGCTGGTTGACGGGTTCGATGTGCCTTGCGCCATCCTGACCACGCTGAACGCGGCGATGCAACGGGTGCCGCCGCGCGATGTGGTGGCGGCGGCCTCTTTTACCGCGACGGTGGGTCGGCAGATCGATGAAACCAGGCTGTTTACCTATCTGGAGCGGGCCGGATTTTCGCGCGCGCCCACGGTGACCGAGCCGGGCGATTACGCGGTGCGCGGTGGCCTGATCGACATTTACCCACCCGGCGACAGCGGGCCGGTGCGCCTTGATCTGTTTGGCGATGTGCTGGACGGTGCGCGCCGCTTCGAGGCCCGAACCCAGCGCACCGTTGAAAAGATCACCCGCGTTGAGCTGGCTCCGGTTTCCGAAATCCTGCTGGATCCCGAAACCATCCAGCGATTCCGTTCAGGGTATCGGCATGAATTCGGTGCGGCGGGGCGCGATGACCCGCTTTACGAGGCCGTGTCGGAGGGGCGCAAGCATCAGGGCATGGAACACTGGTTGCCGTACTTCTATCCGCATCTGGATACGCTGTTCGATTATTTGCCCGGCGCGCCGGTGGTGCTGACCGATCAGGTGCCCGCCATGGTCGAGGCCCGCTGGGAGCAGGTTGCCGAGCAATACCGCACCCGCCACGCCGCCATGGGCGAGAAATCCCATATGGCGACGGTCTATAAACCGGTGCCCCCCCAGTTACACTATCTGGATGAAGCGGCGTGGGATGCGGCGCTGGAAGGTCGCGCGCTGCGGCAGTTTTCGCCACTTCCTCAGCCCAGCGGGCCGGGGGCGATCGATGCGGGCGGGCGGATCGGGCGCTGTTTTGCCCCCGAACGCCAACAGGAAAATGTCAGCCTGTTCGGGGCATTGGCAGATCACATTAAAGCAAAACGTCAAGACGGGCAGGTGATCCTGACCAGCTATTCCGCCGGTGCGCGCGAACGTTTTGCCAATCTGCTTGGCGATAGCGGCGTGACCGGATATCGCGATATCGCCCATTATGCCGACCAGCCCAAAGGGGCGCTTTCGCTGGCCATCTGGGGGCTGGAAACCGGGTTCGAGGCCCCGGGCCTGACCGTGATCACCGAGCAGGACATTCTGGGAGACCGGTTGATCCGCCCGACCCGCAAGCGTAAGGCCCAGAACTATCTGACCGAGGCGCAATCGCTGACGCCCGGCGATCTGATCGTGCATATCGATCACGGGATCGGGCGCTATATGGGCCTTGAAACCATCACCGCCGCCGGTGCCCCGCATGAATGTATCGCGCTGGAATACGCGCAGAATTCGCGCCTGTATCTGCCGGTGGAAAACATCGAGTTGCTGTCGCGCTATGGCCACGAGGAAGGCATGCTCGACCGGCTTGGCGGCGGCGCGTGGCAGGCCAAAAAGGCCAAGCTGAAAAAGCGCATTCGCGACATGGCCGACAAGCTGATCCGGCTTGCCGCCGAACGGGCCTTGCGCTCGGGGCGGGTGTTTACGCCGCCCGAAGGGTTGTGGACCGAGTTTTGCGCCCGTTTTCCCTATTCCGAAACCGACGACCAGTTGAACGCCATCGATGATGTGCTGGCCGATATGGGCAGCGGTCAACCCATGGACCGGCTGATTTGCGGTGATGTGGGCTATGGCAAGACCGAGGTCGCCATGCGCGCCGCCTTTGTGGCGGCGATGGCCGGTACGCAGGTGGCGATTATCGCGCCCACAACCCTGCTGGCGCGCCAGCATTATAAATCCTTCTCGGAACGGTTTCGCGGGTTGCCGGTGGCGGTGCGCCAGATGTCGCGTTTTGTCGGCAGTGCCGAAATGGCCAAAACCCGTGAGGGGCTGGCGCGCGGCACCGTGGATATCGTGGTGGGCACCCATGCCTTGCTGGCCAAGAACATCCGCTTTGCCAATCTGGGCATGATCGTGATTGACGAAGAACAGAAATTCGGTGTGACCCACAAAGAGCGCCTGAAGCAGCTGAAATCCGAGGTGCATGTGCTGACCCTGTCGGCCACGCCGATTCCGCGCACCTTGCAGATGGCGCTGTCAGGGGTGCGCGAGCTGTCACTGATCGGCACCCCGCCGGTGGACCGGTTGGCAATTCGCACCTATGTCAGCGATTTCGACCCGGTAACGGTGCGCGAGGCCCTGCTGCGCGAACACTATCGCGGCGGGCAGAGCTTTTATGTGGTGCCGCGCGTCAAGGATATTCCCGAGATAGAGTCGTTTCTGCGGGAACAGGTGCCCGAGGTCAAGGTGGTGGTCGCGCACGGGCAAATGGCGGCAGGGGTGCTCGACGACAAGATGAATGCGTTTTACGACGGGCAGTATGACGTGCTGCTGGCAACAACGATCGTTGAAAGTGGCCTCGATATTCCGGCGGCCAACACGCTGATCGTACATCGCGCCGACATGTTCGGCCTTAGCCAGCTTTACCAGATACGCGGGCGGGTCGGGCGCTCCAAAATCCGCGCCTATGCCTATTTTACCACCAAGCCGCGCAAGATCCTGACCGAGCAGGCGCAAAAACGCCTGAAGGTGCTGGGCAGTCTGGAGGGGATGGGGGCCGGCTTTACCATTGCCAGCCAGGATCTGGATATTCGCGGTGCGGGCAATATTCTGGGGGACGAGCAGTCGGGGCAGGTGCGCGAGGTCGGGTATGAGCTTTACCAGGAGATGCTGGAAGAAGCGATTGCCAAGATGAAGGCGGGCGGGCTGGAAGGGCTGTCTGACGCCGATGACGCGTGGGCGCCGCAGATCAATCTGGGCGTTCCGGTGCTGATCCCGGATTCCTATGTCACCGATCTGGACGTGCGCCTTGGCCTGTACCGGCGCCTGTCCGGCCTTGGCACCAAGGTCGAACTGGAAGGCTTTGCCGCCGAGTTGATCGACCGGTTTGGCAAGCTCCCGCGAGAGGTCTCTACCCTGATGAATATCGTGCGCATAAAGACGGCGTGCAAAAAGGCCGGAATCGCCAAGCTGGACGGGGGGCCAAAAGGGGCGACGATCCAGTTCTACAAAGACAAATATGCCAACCCCGCCGGGCTGGTGCAATTTATCAACGCGCAGAACGGCCATGCCAAGGTGCGCGACAACAAGATCGTGGTGCGCCGCGACTGGGCCACAAATGCCGACAAGATCAAAGGCGCGTTCTCGATTGCGCAGGATCTGGCACGGCTGGCGCGCGGATAGTGGCCGAGGGCGGATGGTGGGCTGAAGCCCACCCGTTGGGCGCGGATCTGCTGGCAACTGTTGTGCGTTAACCCAGGCCGGGGGGCTCCCGCCTGCCGTCGAGCATGTTTGCGCAAGCGCAAACACGCCCTCCGCCAGTTGGGCCGCGCCCTCGTGGCTGCGCCACATCGGGTGCCGGGGCGGCTGCCCCCTTGAGCCTGCGGCTCAATTCCCCCGCTTGTGGGCCGCTGGCATTCTGCCCGAGCGAAGGCGAGGGCAGAATGGGGCCGACCGAAGGTCGGCCCGGCCCAACGGGATGAGGGGGGATTGCGTAAGCAATCCCTCCGAAGACGGGCGGGAGTGCGCCGGTCCTGGGCTCAGGGTCTGAATTTGATGATGATCAGATTGGCAAGGTTCAGCACGGCAAATCCGGCGATCAGGGGGATGATGCTGCCGTCGAACAGGCGGGCCAGCGGGATGCCGAGACCAACCGAAATGATGCTTGACGCCGCGCCGATCATTGCCGCCGCCACCCCTGCGACCTTGCCCATCGGCTCCATTGCCAACGCGTTCACATTGCCAAAAACCAGCCCGACAAAAAAGAACGTCACCACCCCCCATACCAGAAACGACCCCAGCGACACCGCCTCGGGGAATAACAGGATCAGCCCCAGATAGGCAAAGGATATCAGGGTAATGGCGCTGAGCGCGATGCTGGTCAGCCGGTGCATGCCCAGACGCATCACCAGTTTGGCATTGACAAAAGACGCCGCCCCGATCGACAGGGCCATCAGCGCGAAATAGATCGGAAAGGTCTCTACCTGCGCAAACACCTGTTCAAATACCTGCTGGGCCGAGGACAGGTAGGCAATGAAAGAGGTAAACATCAGCCCGCCAATCAGGGTAAAGCGCAGGGTTTCCTTGTGGCTCGCCACCGTTTTAGTGGCGCGTGCCAGATCCCCCCAGCTAAAGGCGTGGCGGTTTTGTGGCGGGTTGGTCTCGGGCTGGCGCAGGCCCATCCAGACAAACGCCCATAGCGCCACCGCGATAAACAACCCGAACACCGCCTGCCAGCCCCAGAAATGCGCCACCCCTTGCCCGAGGCTGGGCGCAACGGCGGGCACCAGAATAAACACCGCCATCACAAACGACATCACCCGCGCCATGGCCCGCCCCTGATACAGGTCACGCACCATGGCGGTGCTGGCCGTGCGTGGCCCCGCCGCTCCCAGCCCCTGCACAAAACGCCCGATCAGCATCGTGGTGAAACTGTCCGCGCTCAGGCAAACCACCGTACCGGCCATGAACAGCACCAGCCCCGACAGGATAGAGGTTCGCCGCCCCAGATAATCAGCCAGCGGCCCGAAAAACAGCTGCCCCAGACCGGTGCCCAGAATGAACAGCGATACCACCAGTTGAATACGGTTGCTTTCGCCCATGCCCATCGCCGCGGCCATATCGGGCAGCACCGGCAGCATCGCATCGGTAGTCAGCGCCATGATCGAGGTCAGCAACGCGATCAGCGCGATGAACTCGGGTTGCGAGGGCTGTTTACGCATCATCGGCCCTGATGGTGTTGATCTCGTGGATCAGATCGACCCAGAACGGCGTTTCGCGGGCGCCCACAACCACATAGCGGTGATCGATGATAAATGTGGGCACGCTTTGCACGCCGATTTCGCGGTTATGCTGGTCGGCGGCACGGGTCAGGTCGGTATCCGCATCTGTGGCCAGCAGCCGCGTCAGCAGTTCCGTATCCATGCCGGCGGCCTTGCCGGCCTCGATCAGCACTTTGTGGTCCGAAATATCCTTGCCCTCGCGAAAGAACATCTGGAACAGGCGGAACACCAGCGGAGTCTGGCAGCCCTCCAGACCGGCCCAGTGGATCAAGCGGTGCGCGTCCAGCGTGTTGGGCGTGCGGGAAATGGCGGCGAAATCGATGTCCAGCCCTTCGGATTTGGCGACCCTTTCGATATCGGCATAGAACGACACCGCAGCGGCCTTGCCCCCGAACTTGGTTTCCAGATAGGTGCGGCGGTCCATGCCTTCGGGGGGCATGTCGGGGTTCAACTGGAACGGCGACCAGCGGATGTCGAACGGATGGTCGGGCACCTGTTCCAACGCGCGTTCCAGACGGGTTTTGCCGATATAGCACCACGGGCAGATCGGGTCGGATATAATTTCTAGGCTGGTCATGCGCTTCCCCTTTGCTATACATCTGCCTTAATCGCCCCGGCGCGGGGGCACAAGCCATTGCGAGATCACAAATGCCCGAAATCCCCGAACCGACCGTGCTAAGCATCGCCCGCGAGGCCGACACGCGCGCCCCCGCAACGCCGCTGGACCTTGGCGCGCGGGTGCGGACCTTGCGCAAGGCGCGCGGCTGGACATTGGAGCAGGCGGCGCAGGCGGTGGGGCTGGCGCGCTCTACCTTGTCCAAGATCGAAAACGGCCAGATGTCGCCGACATTCGAGGCGGTGCGCAAGCTGGCGGCGGGGCTGGAAATTACCATGCCGCAATTGTTCACGCCACCCAAATCTGACAAGGTGCTGGCGCGTCGGGCCATTACCCGAACCGGTGCGGGCAGGGCGCATGTTACCCCGACCTATGAACACGAAATTCTGGCGGCGGATATCACCCCCAAACGCATGTTGCCCTATCGCGCCACCGTGCGCGCCCGCCACATTGACGAGTTTGACGGCTGGGTGCGCCATGACGGCGAAGAGCTGCTTTATGTACTGTCCGGCGAGATCGAATTCTATTCCGAGTTCTACGAACCCGTCCGGCTGGGGCTTGGGGACAGCGCCTATTACGACGCGACCATGGGGCATAACATGATTTCGGTCAGCGAAACGGATGCGGTGATCCTGTGGGTGACCTCGCAGGAATAGCTTCGGGCGGAAAACCGGTGCTTCGGGCAAAAAAAACGCCCTCACAAGGAGGGCGCAAGTTATTGAGGCAGGTTTCATACAGGCAAGAAACCTATCGAGCAGTGAGTCCTGTATACCCCCCCAAGGGGTAAACGCCAAGTTAATTCTGAAAGAAAAACCGTTATATATAGGAATCTTAGCCGGTGAACCTCTATTAAACCGGCCGAGTGTTGCAAAGATGGCACGAATCCGGTGCGAATCGGGTCGGACGAATCGGTCGGGCTAAATGGCCCGGATCAGCGAAAATGCCAGCGCCCACATCAACAACCCGATCAGAATATCCAGAATCCGCCACGCGCGCGGGTTTTGCATCAACGGGGCCAGCAGCCGCGCGCCATAGGCCAGCGCAAAGAAAAACAGGAAAGAGGCCAGCACCGCGCCGCTACCAAAGGCAATGCGCAGGGCGGTGCTGTGGTACTGCGTCGAAACCGCGCCAAGCAGGCCCAGCGTGTCCAGATAAACATGCGGGTTAAGCCATGTCAGGGCCAGACATGTGACAAGAGTCGCGCGTAAGCTCCCGCCATTGCTGGATTTTTCCAAATGCTCTCCGCCCTTGTACGCCGCATGAAACCGCGTAGCCCCGTAAAAGAACAGGAAAAGGGCACCGGCAATCCCCATGATCTTTGGCAGGCCGGGCAAAAGCGTGGTTATGGCACCAAATCCTGCCACCCCGGCGGAGACCAGCAGCGCATCGGACAGGGCGCAGGTCAGGGCGACCCAGAACACATGATTTTTCAAAATGCCCTGCCGCAACACAAAGGCATTCTGCGCGCCAATGGCCAGAATCAATGAAAATCCTGTTAAAAAGCCCGTGAAACCTGCTGAAAACATTAAGTTTTAGTTGGGGCTGGCTTGGTGCCCGCCGCGATTTCCTCGGCGGTGGGGGGCACGACCAGCCCGGCAGAGATCACCAGTTTGGCGGCTTCCTCGACGCTCATATCCAGAATCACCACATCCTCGCGCGGGACGAACAGCAAGAACCCCGAGGTCGGGTTGGGCGTGGTCGGCAGAAAGATCGACAGGAATTCGCCCTGATCGATTTTCTCGGGCACCTCGCCGGTGGTCTCGGTCGAGACAAAGGCAATCGCCCAGATGCCACGGCGCGGATATTCAACCAGACAGGCCTGTTTGAAGGATGCGTTCGACTTGCTCAGCACCGTTTCGGAAATCTGTTTCAGCGCGTTATAGATCGAGCGGATGATCGGCATGCGGTCAACGATGCCCTCGCCCCAGCGCAGCAACTGGCGGCCAAACAGGCCCTTGGTCAAGGCCCCGACGGCAGCGGTAAAGATGATAAAGACGATCACCCCGAATCCGGGAATATCGACGCCGATATAGGTTGACGGGTTATAGACCGCCGGAACCCAGGGCACGATCATGCGGTCAACCAGATTGATCGCCCACCAGATCAGATAGGCGGTCAGCATCACCGGCGCGACAATCACCACGCCGGTCAGGAAGTTAACCCGTGTGCGGTGAAACAGACCGGCCTTTTTCGCCTTTTTCTTTTTCTTCTTTGCCATGGTGCCCCTCTGCAATCCGCAAATAGTTAATCAATGCTTGCTTAAAGGGCAAGGTCAGCGCGCCGCAATTTTTTGTGCAATCCGTGCGGCCAGTCGGGCGTTGTTGCGCACCAGCGCGATATTGGCGGTCAGGGAATCGCCATTGGTCAGCTCGAAAATCCGTTGCAAAAGGAACGGCGTAACCTGCTTGGCGCTGATCGCCTGCGCGTCGGCCTCGGACAGGGCGCGGGCGATAATCGGGGCAAGGGTCGCGGCCGGAATCTCGGCATTTGCTGGAATCGGATTGGCGACCAGTTGCCCGCCGGGCAGGTTCAGGCGGGCGCGCATCAGGTGGGCGGCGGCGATATCGTCGGGGCTGTCGGCGCGCAGCGGGCTGGGCAGGCCGGAATCGCGTGACCAGAAGGCGGGCAATTCGTCCTGCCCATAGGTGATGACCGGCACGCCGTTGGTTTCCAGTACCTCCAGCGTTTTTGGCAGGTCCAGAATCGCCTTTGGCCCTGCGGCCACCACGGTTACCGGCGTTTGGGCCAGCTCGGTCAGGTCGGCGGAGATGTCGAAACTGGACTGCGCCCCGCGATGCACGCCGCCAATGCCGCCGGTGGCAAACACCGCAATTCCGGCCAGATGCGCGGCGATCATGGTGGCGGCTACGGTGGTGGCGCCGGTCTGGCCGGTGGCCAGCGCAAAGGCGATATCGGCGCGGCTGAGCTTGGCAACCGCGCTTGCCTGCGCAAGGGTTTGCAGCGCGTCGGGTTCCAGCCCGATATGAATCGCGCCGCCCATCACGGCGATGGTCGCAGGCACGGCACCTGCGGCGCGAATATCGGATTCGACGGTCTGCGCGGTTTCCACGTTTTGCGGATAGGGCATGCCGTGGGTGATGATGGTGCTTTCAAGCGCCACCACCGGCGCGCCGGTCTGGCGGGCCGCCGCGACTTCGGCAGAAAAAACCAGTGGAGCGTTCATGGGGATTCCCGAGTGATGTGTTTGGTGGCGGCGTCGTTGGCGGCTTGCAATACGGCCATGGCGTCGGCCTGACTGGTCTTGCCCAGATGCCCCGAGGCCAGCTCGGCCGCCAGATGTGCGGCGGTAAATACATCACCCGCGCCAGTGGTCGAAACCGCCGTCACACTTAGCGGAGTCAGGCTGACCTGCACCTTGCCATTGGCAAAAGTGTTGGCGTGCGGCCCGTCGGTGATCACCACCCGTTTCGCACCCAGATCAAACAGCGGGTCCACGGCGGCCATGCTGTCGGCAAACCGTTGCGCGCACAGGATTTCGGCCTCGCCCCGATTGATATAAAGCGTGGCATTGGAATGGCTTAGCGCGGTTCGTAAACGTTGTGCCTTACCCGGAGAAGCCGGAACAAAAGACAGGTGCGCACCGCGCAGGGCCGGGTCGTTACCCAAATCCGCCATGACCGCTTCGGGCAGGTTGCCATCGACCACGATCGCGCCCTGCCACGGCGCTTTGGCCGAGGCCAGCCGCCCGTCATGCAAAGGCGCAAGCACCGCATCGCCCACCTGTTCCAGCGAGGCGCAATCGGCAATCGCGCCAAAGATATCGCCCCCCGGATGCTCGATAGCCAGATAGGCGTCGGTCGGCTCGGCACTGCGATAGACGTAGGAACAATCGACGCCGATCTTTTCAAGTTCGGCAATCAGCGCGTCGCCCTCGGCATCGTTGCCAATGGCGCTAAGCAAGGCGGCGGGCTGGCCCTGACGCACCAGCGCCACCGCGATATTGAGCGCCACGCCCCCCGTCTGCCGGTGGATTTTGCCCGCCATGTCAAACCCGTCGCGCATCGGGCGCGAGGCGGCGGCGATGATATCCCAAAGGGCCGAACCGATACAAAGGACCGGAGCGCGGCTCATTTGGCGCCGTCATCCAGATCAAGGGTGATTTCGCGGATATAGGCGGCCATTTCGCGCGGGTCCACATCCAGTTTTTCCAACTCGGCGAACGGGATTGGCTCGCCGATAATTGGGCGCATATCCGAGTTTAGCGATCTGACTACCTCGTGCATCAGCAGCCCCTGCCGCAAGGTGGGCGAGAACCGCGCTGCCAGCAGGTATAGCCGGCTGTTCTGCCCGTGAAAAAACATAGGCACCACATCGGCCTTGCCACGCATGATCAACCGGTGCAGAAACGGTGCCCATTCGGCCTCTACCGCTTTGCCAAACAGGGTTTCGCTATGGGCGACGCGACCGGCCGGAAACAGAATTAGCGCCCCGCCGGATTTGACATGTTCCAGCGCCTCTTTGCGGGCCTGTACGTTCTTGCGTACCGCGTTTTCCTCGTGGTCAAAGGCGACCGGCAGCATGACATCCTTGATATCGGGAACCATGGCCAGAAAGGCGCGGGTCATGATTTTGAAATCGTCGCGCACGTCGCTGACAATTTTCAGCATCGCCATGCCGTCCACCAGCCCGTGCGGATGGTTGGCCACCACGATCAGCGGGCCGGTTTTGGGGATGCGCGCCAGCGCCTCGGGGCCGACATCGGTATTGATGCCCATGCGCGTCATGGCCTGCGTCCAGAATCCGCCGGGCAGGGGGGCCTCGCGCTCGTGTTTGCGGGCAAGGCGCAAAATGGTGATGCGCCCGGTCAGGTTTTCGATCCAGCGAATGATGAAATGCTTTTGCGGCGAGGGGAACGAATTTGAATAGCTCAAATCCGAAGGATTGATTTTGACAACACCCTTGTTGTCATCCTTGTCACCCGTAGTCATTATAAGAATCCCGCTTTCCCTTGCTCGCGCCTTGTTATCCAAAACATTCCGGCGCGTCACCCCAAATCGTGACCTTTCGGTCAATTATAGGCGAAATTCTACCTTAGGGCTTGCAACGGGGGCCGTGTTGCTCTATGCGCACAATCACTAAAACCACAGGCAGCGTTTCGGGCCACGCACGGGGAGAAATCCCGTGAATGTCCACCGGTTGGGTTAACCCCCTTCACGCGCTGCCGAGGATCAAACCGGAAAAGGAAGCATACAATGGCTCTACCCGAGTTCACATTGCGCCAACTGCTTGAAGCAGGCGTACATTTTGGCCACCAAACCCACCGCTGGAATCCGTTGATGGACCCGTATATCTACGGCGCGCGCAACGGCATCCACATCATGGACCTGACCCAGACCGTGCCGTTGCTGGATGCGGCGCTGAACGTTGTGCAGCAGACCGTTGCCAAGGGCGGCAGCATTCTGTTTGTCGGCACCAAGCGTCAGGCCTCCAAGCCGATCATGGAAGCGGCCGAGCGTTCGGCACAGTATTACGTCAACCACCGCTGGCTGGGCGGCATGCTGACCAACTGGAAAACCATCTCCAATTCTATCCGTCGTCTGAAAGAATATGACGAAAAGCTGGAATCCGGTGCCGAAGGCATGACCAAGAAAGAGCGCCTGAACATGGAGCGCCAGCAAGGTAAGCTGACCGCGTCACTGGGCGGGATTCGCGAAATGGGCGGTACTCCCGACCTGATTTTCGTAGTCGATACCAACAAGGAAAGCCTTGCCATCGCCGAAGCCAAGAAACTGGGCATTCCGGTGATTGCGGTGCTCGACACCAACTCGGACCCGCGCGGCATCGACTATCCGATTCCGGGCAATGACGATGCGGCCCGCGCGATTGCGCTTTATTGCGACCTGATCGCCCGCGCAGCCCTTGACGGCATGGCCGATCAGCTGGGCGCTGCCGGTGTGGATATCGGCGAAATGGAAGAAGCGCCGGTTGAAGAAGCCGCCGCCGCTGCTGCCGTAGAAGAAGTCAAGGAAGAAGCCAAAGAAGAAGGTGCAAAGTAATGGCTATCACTGCAAAACAAGTGAAAGAACTGCGCGATTCATCCGGCGTTGGCATGATGGACGCGAAAAAGGCGCTGACCGCAACCGATGGCGACATGGAAGCCGCGATTGACTGGCTGCGCACCAAGGGCCTGTCCAAAGCCGCCAAGAAATCCGGCCGTACCGCTGCCGAAGGGCTGGTCGGTGTTGCCGTTGAAGGTGGCGTTGGCGTGGCAATCGAGGTGAACTCGGAAACCGACTTTGTGTCGAAAAACGCCGAGTTTCAGGACATGGTTCGGGCCTTTACCACCGCAGCGCTTGGCGTTGACGATCTGGACGGTCTGAACGCCGCAGCCATTGAGGGTGGCACGGTTTCCGATGTGCTGACCAACAAAATCGCCACCATCGGCGAGAACATGAACCTGCGCCGCATGGCCAAACTGTCGGGCGATATCGTTGTGTCCTATGTGCACAATTCGGTTGCCGACGGTCTTGGGCAGATCGGGGTGCTGGTAGCGCTGAAGGGCGGTAACGAAGACATCGCCAAGCAGATCGCCATGCATGTTGCCGCGACCAACCCGTCCTCTTTGTCCGAGGCCGATCTGGACCCGGCCATGGTCGAGCGCGAGAAAAACGTGCTGACCGAGCAGGCACGCGAATCGGGCAAGCCGGAAAACATCATTGAAAACATGATCAAAGGCCGGATGCGCAAGTTCTACGAGGAAGTTACCCTTGTGAACCAGAAATTCGTGATCGACCCCGACCTGACCGTGGCCAAGGCCGCCGCAGCGCAGGGCGCCGAAGTGACCGGCTTTGTCCGGTTTGGCGTCGGTGACGGTATCGAGAAAAAGGTCGAGGATTTCGCCGCCGAAGTGGCAAAAACCATGGGCGGCTAAACCCGCCGCAAACCTGTTGCAAAAGCCCGTGCGAAATCGCGCGGGCTTTTTTTTATTGGCGATAGTTGCGCCATGCTGCCACGGCACCCAGATCACCGCTGAAATCATTGCTTTCGTGGGCGGCAGTCCAGGCCGGTGCCAGAATGTTGTAATAATTGTCCACCAGGGTTCGCGAAACGCCCGGTTCGTCATAGCGGTCTCGGTTTGAAGCAGCGTTGTTATACGGGCCGGCAAGGTTGCCGAAAATCCGGTTGTTGCGCGAAACAAACTGATGCAATGCAGGGGTCTGGTTATCCAGCCCGTACCCCGGGTGATTGATGATGATATTCCCCGAAACATAGGTGCGAAAACCCGACAGGTTGCCACCGGGATCACCGCCGATAAAGACGATGCCGCTGCTGCGGGTCTCTCCATAACCGGCATCTGCCTCAAAAATATTGTTTTCGATGCGGGTATCCTGAAACCCCTGAATGCCGATCCCGCCGAGCATACTCCAGACAATAACGTTGTCGTGGATATACACATCCCGATGGGAATCCACCTGACCAACCCCCTTTAGCTGCCACAACCAGATACCGTAATACGCGCCGCGACCGTAAAAGAAGTTGTTGTAAATCTCGGCATTGCTCAGCGGCACATCGCCTTTGACCTGCAGCGAAACCCCGATCCCGCCAGAGAATCGCCGGTCCGGATCATTGCCGCCGATATTGTTATAGATCCTGAAGTCGTCACAGTATTGCACGCGAATATGCGCATCGGTGCGATTGTCGGTGAAAATATTGTCATGGATGCGGATATTGCGCGAGTTAATCACAAAGACGCCGTCATGGCCGCTGGCATGGACGCGGTTGTCATAGAAATCCAGATTGATGTCGAACCCGGAAAGATCATAGCCGGTGTTCAGCACGTCGGAGAGGTTGTCATGCATATACATGTCGTAAATGCGGATGTTGCGGGTATTTTGCAGGCTGATCATATTGTAATAGGAATGGCCCGAAGGCTCGTTCTGGCGTTGCCGGTTTCCGTCAATCTCGAAACCGTGGATCACGATGTTTTCGGTAATGTTCGAAGGGTCCTCCAGCCCTGCTTCCAGCCGGTGGCCCTTTTGCCCGATTAACGGCATGAACTTGGTGCGCCAGCGGGCATGGTTGACCAGTTTGATTTTTGCATCAGGGTCGCCGGTCAGCGTGGTGTTGGAGGAAATGAAAATCGTTGCGTCGATCCAGTAGGTGTTCGGCCCCTTCAGATACACGGTGGTAAAACCCGGATGAGCGGCAACGAAATCAAGCGCCTGATTGATCTGCACCTGACCATCGCGCCCGTCGGTGGTAAAATCGCCGCTTCCGTCGGGGGCCACCACGACCACCGGTGCGGTTTGCGCCAAAAGGGCAGGGGGGAATGTAATGGCGATCAGCAGGCAAAGCGGGGCAATAACGGGAAAAACAGTGCGAAAGGGTCTCATATTCGGGCCTTATGGTTTATATCGTCTGATAAGCCATAGCCAAACCGCCCCGAAAAATCCAGCGCCGACCGGTTTGCACAGTTTCTTGCATTGTCGGGTTGCGGCCCGGGGGCTGGCTGTTTTATAACCCGAACGGAATAAATATAGGAGGTTCCCGATGGCGGGCCACTCGAAATGGGCAAATATCCAGCATCGCAAGGGGCGGCAGGATGCGGTGCGTTCCAAGCTGTTTTCCAAACTGGCCAAGGAAATTACCGTGGCGGCCAAGATGGGCGACCCGGATCCGGACAAGAACCCGCGCCTGCGCCTTGCGGTGAAAGAGGCCAAAAAGGTCTCGGTGCCCAAGGACGTGATCGAACGCGCCATCAAGAAATCGGTTGCCGGTGACGGGGATAATTACGACGAAATCCGCTATGAAGGCTATGGCCCGGGTGGCGTGGCGGTGATCGTCGAGGCGATGACCGACAACCGCAATCGCACCGCCTCTTCGGTGCGGTCGATCTTTACCAAGTCGGGTGGCAATCTGGCTGAAACCGGCGCGGTGTCGTTTATGTTCGACCGGGTCGGAGAGGTGGTCTATCCGGTGGATGCGGGCGATGCAGATACCATCATGGATGCCGCCATTGAGGCGGGTGCCGACGATGTCGAAAGCTCCGAAGACGGGCACACGATCTATTGCGGTGCGACCGACCTGAACGAAGTGTCCAACGCGTTAGAGGCCGCCCTGGGAGAATCGGAATCGACCAAGCTGGTCTGGAAGCCCCAGACCACCACCGAGCTTGACCTGAACGGCGCCGAAAAGCTGATGCGCCTGATCGAATCGCTGGAAGATGACGATGACGTGCAAACCGTTACCGCCAATTTCGAGATTTCCGACGAGGTGATGGCGCAGCTTTCTTCGTAGCCGCTGCGCGGGAAATACGGGAAAACACTGGATATTTATCCGGTTCGGGGTATGGTTGACCTGTTGGCGCATCAAGCGCAGGGAATCATAAGCGAACCCGGATATGGCGGAGTCTAATTCGAAAAAGTGGCTGGCCGCAGTGGCCATTGCCCTGCTTGCGGGCGGGTATTTTGTGTTGACCGGCCGCGATGCGCCGGTGTCGATGGAGGGGGACGCGCCCGTCTCTGGCGATTTGCCTCTGGAAATCGCGCAAGCCGACCCGACCCCGTCGCCGGTTGATGAAAACGCCGATGATGCGCAGGCCGACCCGACTGCGCCGCCGGTTGATGAAAGCAACGATACTGCGCAGGCCGACCCGACCCCGCCAACGGTTGACCAAAGCATCGATACTGCACAGGCCGAAACGGTGGCTCCGCCGGAGCAAACCGCCGCCCTTGATGACCCCGCGCTGCCAGACCTGCCGGTCGGCCCGGCGGATGCAGCCCCGCAATCGCCGCCATCGGTCGAGGCGGCTCCTACCCCGCCGGATGAACAGCCCACGCCACAAGCGCCGGTCGCGCCGGATGACCCCGCAACCCCGCCCGCGCCGGAAACAAGCGCGCCGCCAGTTGTCGTACCGGATGAGGATCAGGGCGAACAACCGACGCCCGAACCGGTTGCGCAGCAGCCCGAAACAGCTATGAACCAAGACCAGCAGGCAGCCGATCCGGTCGAGGTTGATCCGGTGGTCGCCACCGACAGCACCGGCAAACCCGCCGCGCCGGTCGCGCCGGAAACGCCCCCGTCCGGGGTTGCCAGCCAAGGTACCGAC
>JALXER010000208.1 GCA_027069385.1 Paracoccaceae bacterium | reverse complement strand
CGGCGGGGAAACCCGGATTACCGGCCTGCTGGAAGGGCAGGACGTGCTGGATACCGCTGATGCGATGCGCGCCTTTGGTGCAACCGTAACCCGGCAGGGGCCGGGCGAGTGGCGCGTGCAGGGCGTCGGGGTTGGCGGATTTGCCGAGCCGGAGAACGTGATTGACTGCGGCAATGCCGGCACCGGCGTGCGGCTGATCATGGGGGCGATGGCCACCACGCCGATTACCGCCACCTTCACCGGAGACGCAAGCCTGCGCGCCCGTCCCATGGGGCGGATCACCGAGCCGCTGGCGCTGTTTGGCACGCAGGCGGTGGGGCGCGCAGGCGGGCGCTTGCCGCTGACCATGGTCGGGGCCGCCGATCCGGTACCGGTACGCTATGCCACGCCGGTGCCCTCGGCGCAGGTCAAATCTGCGGTGCTGCTGGCCGGCCTGAATGCGCCGGGCGAAACCGTGGTGATCGAGACCGAGGCAACCCGCGACCATACCGAACGGATGCTGGCCGGGTTTGGCGCTGATATCCGCACCGAAATCACCGAAACCGGCCGCGTGATCACCCTGCAGGGCCAGCCCGAACTGACCGGCCAGCCCATCGCGGTGCCGCGTGACCCGTCCTCGGCCGCGTTTCCCGTGGTGGCGGCGCTGCTGGTGCCCGGTTCCGAGGTGCAATTAACGGGGGTCGGCCAGAACCCGACCCGCAACGGTCTGTTTACCACCCTGCTCGAAATGGGTGCCGATATCACATTTACCAACCCGCGGACCGAAGGCGGCGAGCCGGTGGCCGATATGCGGGTACGTTTCAGCCCGCTTAACGGCGTCACGGTGCCGCCTGAACGCGCGCCCAGCATGATCGACGAATACCCCGTACTGGCAGCCCTTGCCGCCACCGCCAAAGGGCAAACGGTGATGCGCGGGATTGGCGAAATGCGGGTCAAGGAATGCGACCGGATCGACGCCATGGCGCGCGGGCTTCAGGCCAATGGCGTGCAGATCGAAGAGGGCGACGACTTCCTGATTGTCCACGGGGCCGGAACGGTGCCGGGCGGGGCCACCTGTGCTACCCATCTGGACCACCGCATCGCCATGAGCTTCCTTTGCCTTGGCATGGCCGCACAAAATCCGGTCAAGGTCGATGATACCGGCCCGATCGAAACCAGCTTTCCCGATTTCATCGGGCTGATGGAGGGCCTCGGGGCAAGCTTTCGCAAGGATAACCACTAGGCGCGTCCCTCCCCCCGCTGGCGGGGGGAGGTTAGGAGGGGGCAGGAATGCAGAAAATTCACCTGACAATCATTGCGGTTACCGTGGTGAACTATGCGATGATGGCGATCTATTCGATTCCGCAACTGTTCCGCTTTGCTGGTGGCCTGTGGCCGTTCGATATGCGGATCATGGGCTATGATCAGGCCGCCGCGCAGCTCTATCTGGATACCATCACCCCCGAAGGGCGGTTATTCTATCTGGAGGTGCAACAGATGCTCGACACCTATTTCCCTGCCCTTCTGGCCCTTAGCCTGATCCTGACCCTCTATCGGCTGGCCCCGCGCCTGCCGATCCTGTTCGCATTCCCTGTCATTGCCGCCTTTATCGACTATACCGAAAACGCGCTGGTCGGAGACATTTTGCTAAGCGACCGTGTACCGGGCGATCTGGTGCAACTGGCCAGCTTGATGACCGGCCTGAAATATGCCTTTATTTCACTAACGATTCTGACCATCCTGTTTCTGTGGCGCAGGGGTAAAACATAAAGGCTTGGTAAAATGGCGAAAACCTATACCGGAGGCTGCCTGTGCGGGGCGATCACCTATCGCGTTGACGGAGCCTTGCGACCGGTGATCAATTGTCACTGCACGCAGTGCCGTAAGACCTCGGGGCACCATGTGGCCGCGACCTCGGCCCCGCGCGGAGCGGTACATATCGACGGTGATGTGCGCTGGTACCAATCCTCGGCCCAGGCACGGCGCGGCTTTTGCCCGACCTGCGGCGGTAATCTGTTCTGGGATGGCCCGGGCGACAACCTGTCGATCCTGGCCGGTACGCTGGACGATGCACAAGGGATCCACACCGCCGGTCACATCTTTGTCGCCGACAAGGGCGCCTATTACGAAATCACCGACGGCCTGCCCTGCGCGGCACAAGACGATGAAACGCTAACCACGATGGTGACCCGATGAAAGCCCTGATCTGCACGCTTGCCCTGCTATGGCCGCTGGCCGGCGCGGCCCAGACCAACGCGGCCATCGATTGTTACCTTGGCGGTATCCGCCCCAATGAATCGCTGCATGAAACGGTGATTACCTTTGTCAACAACTCCGACACCGAGGTGGATATCCTGTGGGTCGATTATGACGGGGTCGAGGTTTACTACAACACCCTGCAACCCGGCGGCAGCTATGACCAGCCCAGCTTTTACGGGCATCCATGGGTGGTCTACCGGTCCGAAAGCAATATCTGCAAGGGAATCGTGGTCCCCTTTGCGCCGCGCGTGCGGTTAGAGTTGAACTGACTGCGCGAACACGTCACAGAACCAGCGGGCGCGGCCATCGGCTATACCCGTCAAACAAACCGGAGCTACCCATGTCAAATCACGAATCCAGCCACGGGGCGACGCCGCTCAAACATTTCACCCCCGCATGGTGGGTGGCCCTGTTTCGCGCCGGTCTGGGGTTTGGCGATACGTTCTGGATCGGCATTTTTGGTGCCCAGTTTCTGTTCATCCCGTTCTGGTTTGTGGTGGTCGCGCTGGTCATTGCGCTGGACCCGACCCGGATCCCGGCTTTCCTTTTGGTATTGACCGGATTTTTTGCCGTGTATTTCGTAGCGCTGCTTCCGGCCGTGGTAATCACCGCATTGCGAAACACAACCGCGCAGGAATGGCGCTGGGTCGCCATCGGCTTTGCCATTGCCAGCGCCATCGTCGCGGTGGTTATGTTCTATCTGCGCCTCGGGGCGGCCGGATAGGACTCCCGAGCGTTTTCCCAGTCGATGTCCGGGGCTCTCCCGCCCGTCTTCGACATTGTTCGCAAGCGAACAAGTCTCATCCCGTTGGGCCGGGCCCTCGTGGCTTCGCCACTTCGGGTGGTCGCTGCGCTCGCCGGGCATGATTCAAAGTAAAGTCGAAACGCTTTAGGGTTCGAGCAGTACCTGTCGCAATTCCCGAAAAACCGGTAGCAACTGGCGCAGTTTATCCTCGCCCAGCGCTGCCCTGACATCCTCGAACACCGGTTCGATGGCCAGCACGGCCTGATCGCGCGCGGCCTGCCCGGCGGGGCTGATAGAGACGATCTTTTTGCGCGCATCATCCCAGTCGGGGCGAACGTGGATATACCCCGCCTTGCCCAGCCGCGAGATGGTGTTGGTCATCGCCCCTTTGGTCACATGGAATATGCGCGCCAGTTGCGCAGGGGTTTTTTCACCGCCCATATGGGCGAAATGGTTGAGCACTGCAAAATGGGACAGTTCCATCCCTTCGGGCAGGGCTTTGGTCAGGCGGGTATGGGCCAGTTGTTCGATAATGGATATCTCGCTGAACAGCGTGATTACCTGCGGGTCATTGCTGGGCATCGTCATGGGGTGGCTCGATCCTCGGGTCGTGGTGCAGCGCCGGAACCTTGCCGCGCGCCTTTGCAACCAGACTAAGGTCCAGATCGGCAAAAGTCACGCCCGGTTCTTCGCCCGCCTGCGCAATCACCTGCCCCCACGGGTCCACCACCAGCGAGTGCCCATAGGTCTGCCGGTCCACATGCTGGCCACATTGCGCCGGTGCCAGAATAAAACAGCCGGTTTCAATCGCGCGGGCGCGCAGCAATGCATGCCAATGCGCGCGACCGGTGGGCACGGTAAACGCCGCCGGAACGCTGATCAGCGCCGCACCGGCCTGCGCCAGCATCCGGAACAGGCGGGCAAATCGCAGGTCGTAACAAATGGTCATGCCCAGCGCGCCAAACGGCGTTCGGGCCAGCACCGCACGCTGCCCCGGGCGAAAATGCCGCGATTCCCGATAGGATTCGCCCTCGTCCAGATCCACGTCGAACATATGGATTTTGTCATACTGCGCCACGATCGCCCCGTCCGGCCCGATCAGCAAAGAGCGGTTGGCAAAACGCCCGTCCGCATCACCGGTTTTCAGCGCCAAAGAGCCGAGCAGCACCCAAACCGACAGTTCCGCCGCCAGCGCCCGCATGCCGGCAAGGGTCGGATCATCGGCCTGCCGGTGCAACACTGCCTGTTGATGGCTGCGCGAGCCGGATATAATGTTGGAAACCTCGGGCGTTGCCACAAACCCGGCCCCGCCCGCCGCGGCCTTGCGCACCTGTGCGGTCATATCGCGCAAATTCTGCGCCGGATCATCGCTGGCTGTCATCTGCACAAGGGCGACGCGCAGCATGGTCATGCGTTCAGCAGGATGTCTAGCTCTCCGTCGAAATCAAGCTCGTGCAGCTCGTCACTGCCGCCGATATGCTTGCCACCGATAAAAATCTGCGGCACCGAAGTGCGCCCGCCGGCGCGCTCTACCATGGTGGCGCGCGCGCCCGGAGTGGTCAGCACGTTGGTTTCCTCGAATTCAACACCACGCTTTTTCAGCAACCGTTTGGCCGCGTGGCAATAACCGCAGAGCGGCGAGGAATAGATTTCGACTTTGTTCATGGGGAACCCCTTTGTATTCGTTTTTGCGAATATAGCGGCTTATTCGTGGATTTCAACGCGCGCCAGCACAACAATGTCAACATTCGCGGCATTTCGGGCATAGCACGCCTCGGCGCAGGCCGACAGGGTGGCTCCCGTTGTCATTACGTCATCCACCAGCAGCACCGACTTGCCGCGCAGGTCAAACCGCGGGTTCAGGGCAAAGGCGCCCTGCTGGTTTTCAAAGCGCTGTTCGCGGGTCAGCCCGCCCTGAGACGGAGTTTTGCGGGTGCGCAGCAACAGGTCGGGGATAAACTGCGCCGGCCGGTCTTGCGCCAGATGGCGGGCCAGTTCGGCCGACTGGTTAAAGCGACGTTTAAGCAGGCGCAACCGGTGCAACGGCACCGGAGCAATGATCTGCGCGCGGTGCAGCAGGTCACGGGCCGGTCCGCGCATCCAGCCCGCCAGCGCCGGTGCCAGGTCTAGCCGGTCACCGTGTTTCAACGCCATCACCAGCCGCCGCCCGACCCCGCTATAGACCACCGCCGCCGCGCCGTGGTGCCACGCCATCGGGAAAGACAGGCAGGTATCGCAGCGCAGGTCCTGCCCAACCCCGGGCAGCGGCGTAGCGCAGCATTCGCAACGCGCACCGGTGATAAAGCTGGTCTCGCGCCAGCAATCGGGGCACAAGCCGTTGCGGCCATCGGTATAGGCCTCGCACATCATGCAGCGGCCCGGATAAAGCGCATCCAGCCCGCGCCGCATCATCCGCGTCAGCCCCCCCTTTTGTTTGGCGCCCGGGTGAGGTATGTCCGGCTTTGACAGGAAATTTAGCAATGCACCCACACGACCCCTTGTTTGACCTAACCGCCCGCGACCAGCGCCGGACCCGCGCCAAAGCCGCAGGGCTGGCCGGGTTTTTGCACAGCCATGCGGCTTTGGCGCGGGT
>JALXER010000207.1 GCA_027069385.1 Paracoccaceae bacterium | reverse complement strand
CCGGCGTGCCGTAATCTTCGGGGTCAACCGCGCCGCCGGGGAATACATATTTGTTGGGCATAAACGCCGCTTTGGCGCCGCGTTGCCCCATCAGCACCTGCGGGGTGGCCCCGTCATGGCGCAGCAAAATTACCGTCGCGGCATCGCGCACGATCTTTGATTTATCAACCGGTTTTTCCATCTGCCAATAGTGCCCGTCCGCGCCCCGACTGTCGAGACCTATTCGTCGGCAAACCCGTGCATGCGTTTGGCCCACTGGATCGCCACGAACATCCCCTTGACCCGTGGCAGCATAAACACCATCAGAACCAGAAACACGACCGAGAACCCGATGGCCATTTGCCAGCCCTCGGGGCGAAAGGTGGTAAACACAAATAGCATCAGCGGCGCAAGCAGATGGCCACTGATCAGAATGGTGGCCCATGCCGGACCGTCATCGGCGCGATGGTGGTGCAGCTCCTGCCCGCAGTTGGGGCAGCTATCGTTCACTTTCAAATAGCCTTGCATCATTGTGCCGGTGCAGCAATTCGGGCATTTCAACCTAAATCCGCACCACAAGGCCGGCTTGACCGGCCTGTCTGTCTGTTCAACCATGGTTCCCCTCGTATTTTTTCTGAAATATGGGTTTTACGCTCCAAAATGTCCATCCCCATTTCGTCGCAGCATTTTTTGCGACGGAACCGGCGGGGTGTTGCGTTGAACCTTTTACAGGTCAACAGAATTGTGGCCTTTGAAACTGAAACGGAGCAGAATTATGAAGAAGTATTTGATACCCGCATTGATGATTGCCGGTCTTGCCACGGCCTCGGCCGTGCAGGCGCAAGGTGGACGCAATGGCCATTTTCGCGGTGGTTTCCCCACCTTCGAAAGCATGGATACCAATCATGACGGGTTTGTCACCGGCGATGAAATGAGCGCAAGGGGTATGGAACGGTTTGCCAAGTTCGATACCAATGGCGACGGGCTGGCCACGTTTGACGAGATGGTCGCGCAGGCTACGGCCCTGATCCGTCAGCAGATCGAACGTCTGGATGACAATGGCGACGGGATGCTGAGCGCACAGGAAATGCGCCCGCCCCGCGCCGACGAACAGTTCGCCCATGCCGATACCGACGGTGACGGCAAGCTGACCGAGGCCGAGTATAACGCCGCCTTGCCCGGGCGCTGAACCGGCCCCCGCCTCCTCCGGCCCTGCCTGGTCGGAGGAGGCTTGGTAAACCAGGGGAAAGGCGCTAGGCTGATGGAATGGATCCGGTGCTCGACACGTTGACCGAATGTAGCGACGAAACATTGCTGGCGCAGTTTGCGACCGGTGATCAGGCGGCAGCGCGGGCGCTGACGGCGCGGCATCTGTCGCGCGTGTTCAATCTGGCACGACGCATGCTAAGCGATACCGCCGAGGCCGAAGATATAACGCAGGAAGCCATGTTAAAGCTGTGGAAAATCGCGCCGGACTGGCGCAGTGGCGAGGCAAAGGTCTCTACCTGGTTGTACCGGATCACCTCGAACCTGTGCATCGACCGCTTGCGCAAACGCCGGTCGGTCGGGCTGGACAAAGCCCCCGAACCGGTCGACCCGTCCGACAGCGCCGAACTGGGCATGCAAAAACAGGACCGTGCCCGCGCCCTGCACAAAGCCATTCAAACCCTGCCCGAACGGCAGCGGCTGGCGCTGATCATGCGCCATTTTGACGAAATGCCCAACCCCGAGATCGCGGCGGTACTGGAAACCAGTGTCGAAGCGGTCGAAAGCCTGCTATCACGGGCCAGGCGCGCGCTTACAGCGACGCTGGCCCCCAAAGCCGGATCGCTGGGGTTGTCCCGATGAAAAAGGAGCCGGAAATGACCAAAGACACCATGCCCGATTTTGATCTGGATGCACTGCTGGCGCGGGAAAAGAAGGCCGAAGTACCCTCGCAAGCCCTGATGGCGCGGGTGCTGGCCGATGCAGCCGACATTGGCGCGCGCTATACCCCACCTGCACCACAAGCCCCGCAAGTGCCAAGGAAACGCTGGGCATTTCTGGCGCCGGTTTTTGGCGCGCCCGGGCTGATCGCGCTGGGTATGTGCGCCCTGTTCGGCTTCGGAGTCGGGCTGGGCAATGCCGAAACGCTGGTGCAGATACCGGGGATGGAGCAGGTGATTGCGCTGATCGACGGGAACGTGGTTCCCAACAACCCGTATTATACCCTTGAACTGTTGATGACCGAAAGCTGAGCCATGACCAACCCGCCCCCCAAAACCGGACTCTGGATCAAGATATTGCTGCTGGCCTCGCTGGGGCTGAATCTGGCGGTGATCGGAGTGCTGGTCGGGCTGGCCGGCAAACCGGCCCGGCCGCCGCGCAACATCCGGGCGCAGGATATCGTCGCAGCGCTGACCTTTGCCCTGCCCGAGGAACAACGCAAACTGATGCGCCAGACCCTGATCGCACACCGCCGGTCATTCGAGGCGGAGCACCGTTCTCCGATTGCGGTACGGCGTGAATTTGTCGATGCCCTGTCTAGCGAACCTTTCGACATCACCGCCTTTGACCGGATTCTGGCCCGTGAACGCGACCAGTTTATCTCGCTGGGGAATGTGGCCTATGAAACTCTTTTGGGCATTGTCAAAAACATGACCCCCGAAGAACGCCAGGCCTTCGCCCAACGCCTGTCCGCAGCCGCACAACGCTAATCCCGCCCTGATCAATATTCAACGTCGCAACCGGAGGGGCGTTTTGAAACAAGTTTCAAAACGCGTTGCGACACCATGGCCTCACTGCGTTCGGTTTTGGAGCCACACGACGGGCAGCACCAGGAAATGCGGGCGTTGCGCCGTATATGGGTTTTTGCCATTCTGGCAAAAGGGTTACCACCTGGCACCATCGGGGGGTACGCGCATTCATGCGCGAGGGGGGCTGTGGCCCCCCTTTTCGCCGAACGAAGTGAGGCCATGGTGTCGCAACCGCCTTTGAAGCTTGCTTCAAAGGCGACCGCCATCCTGGGCAAACTTTCCAATTATGTGGGGACGGTTAACCGAGGGGTAACGGTTGGGGGTGATGCGCTTGATCTGTTGTCATGGCGCAGAGAATCCCGAGGTTAGCAGAACGGACGGTTTCACGCCCAACGCATCCCCCCGACGGGATCAGGCAGCCGAGGCATAGAATGACACCAGATTCCGGCCATTCGATTTCGCCTTATAGAGCGCCTCGTCAGCGCGTTTCATCAGATCGTCAATATCGCAATCATCCGCAGCGCCGAGCGCCACGCCGATGCTGACCGTTATGTCCAGCTTGTCGCCGTTATCAATCACAAACGGTTTGGATTCGACCGCGCGGCGCAGCCGTTCGGATACATGTGTGGCCACCATTCGGCCCGCATCGGGCATGACGATCAGGAATTCCTCGCCTCCGATCCTTGCCACCAGATCAACCCCGCGAATGTTTTCCTGCAAACGGCGCGCGAATTCTTTCAGCACATAATCACCGGCATCATGACCGTGCTTGTCATTGATCGTCTTGAACTTATCCAGATCCATCATTAGCACCGAGAATTCGCCGTTTTCGGCCTTGGCCCTGTCCACAATCTTGTTCATATGTTGCGCCGCATATCGCCGGTTATACAGCCCGGTCAGCGGGTCGATCACCGCCATACGCAGCCCGTCGCGCATGTTGGAACGCAACTGGTCCGAGAACAGCTTGCGCCGCAGTTGAGAGCGCAGCCGCACCACCAGTTCATTCGGGTCGAACGGCTCTACAATATAGTCGCTGGCACCCAGATCCAGCGCCCGCGCCGCGGTTTCCATCGTGCCGTCGGCCACCACGAACACAATCGCCGACTGGCGGGTGTCAAGGCGCGCGCGCAGGGTAGAGACCAGCCGCAACCCTTCGCCGCCGCCAATCAGGTTCTGATGCACGATATAGGCGTCTGGGTGTTCCAGCGCGGCCAGATTCAGCACCTCGTGCTCGCTATCGGTGGTCAGAATATCGACGTTCAGATTAGGGTCAATCGCCTTACACCATTCCTGACCGGTTTTCGCGTCGGGCGGCGCCAGAATGACCGAGCTTTTATTATCATCCTCGCGGGTCATCGAATCCAGAAAATCCGTGATCCCCATCTCGCGAGAGGTCGCATCGCGCAGGCGCAATTCGTCAAACATCATTTTGACCCGCATCAGGTTTTTAACCCGCGCAAACAGGGCCAGATCATCAATCGGCTTGATCAGAAAATCATCCGCGCCCACTTCAAGCCCGCTCATCCGGTCGTCAGAGGACAGGGTCGCGGTGACCATAACAATCGGGATATGCGAGGTTTCGGGGCAGGATTTGAGCGTTTCACACACGGTAAACCCGTCCATATCGGGCATCATCACATCCAGCAGAATAACGTCGGGATGTTCGGCGCGCGCAATATCGATCGCCGCCTGACCACAATCCGCCTCGATCACCTCGAAATAAGAGGCCGCCAATTTTGCTTTGAGCACAAGACGGTTTGTTGCTATATCGTCCACAACAAGAATTCGACCCGACATAAATCCCCCAAAACAAAACTACGTTTGGTAGTCTGGCAAAGAAGTATTAACGAAACCTTCATTTCCGCGGTTTTTCCAATAGAAAGTCCAAAATGAACCGAAAACAGGCAGAAAATGTGGCAATTCAGGCGCTTGGCTGGCTGGCAAGCGATGCCGGGCAACTGGGCAAGTTCCTGAATATCACCGGTGCGCAGGTAGAGGACCTGCGCCAACAGGCGAATCAGCCCGGTTTTCTGATTTCCGTGCTCGATTATGTAATGCTGAGCGACGACACTATTCTGGGCTTTGCCGAGGCCGCAAAGCTTGAACCCGAACAAGTCACCCGCGCGCAATTCGTGCTGTCGGGTGGCGGGGTTCAGGACTGGACATGACCCCAAGCGGCATCGTTTTTGACAAAGACGGCACCTTGTTCGACTTTCAGCGCTCCTGGGGGGGCTGGTACAGCTATTTCATCGATACGCTGGCCCAAAACGACGCCGGTTTGCGCGCGGCACTGGCGGATGCCATGCAGTTCGACCCGCAGACCCGCCGGTTTCACCCGAGCAGCGTTTTTATCCACGACACCCTGACCGAAATCGTAACGCAATTGCTGGAGCACCTGCCTGACTGGGATTTTGCGCGGCTTTATGCGTTTGGCAAGGCCCGCGCCGCGCAGGTCCGGCAGGTTCCGGCCGCCCCGCTGCGGCCACTGTTTACCACGTTGCGCCAAAAGGGGCTGCGCCTTGGTATCGCGACCAATGACAACATAGCGCCGGCAACCGCGCAGTTGCAGCGCGCCGGTGTGGCGGACATGTTCGATTATATTGCCGGTTACGATAGCGGCTACGGGGCCAAACCGGGCACCGGGATGCTCGATGCGTTTTGCGCCCAAAACGGGCTGCCCGCGGCGTCGGTTTACATGGTCGGGGACAGCCCCCACGACCTGAAAGCGGGGAAAGACGCCGGAATGCAAACCATCGCGGTGCTAACCGGCCCGGCCAGCCGCGCCGATCTGGCTCCGCTGGCGGACGAGGCTTTGAATCATATCGGCGAAATCCCGGCGCTTATACGATAAAATCGTCGGCCATCATCACCTCGCTGCCGTTCAGCCCCATCTTGCAATCGG
>JALXER010000206.1 GCA_027069385.1 Paracoccaceae bacterium | reverse complement strand
CAACGGGAGGAGGCGCATTGCGAATGCAATGCGCCGACGACGGGCGGGAGAGGCCCGGATTAGGATGAACCCTCAAACCCGTCGGCTAACCTTCTGGCCCGATCCGGTTCGATCTGCCAGCATGCGGCAATTTCCCACGCGGTTCTGGCGCGGTTATACTCGGGGTCAAGTCTATCGAAAACCGCGGTGTCCCGACGGGCTTCGTCCCAATCTATCAGCGCAGGAGCAAGGCCCGGCGCCAACAATAGATTCACCCCGTACAGGTCGGCATGGATCACGGTCTGAGCTTCGGGCAGGTCGCGCCACGCCGCACGCAGTTTTGCAACCAGCCTAGCGGGCATGCAAGACAAATCAATATCCCCGCTTTTATGCTGCCTCAGCAGCGCGCTTGCCGACGCAAATCCGGGGCGTTGGCCAACCCCCTTGGCTAGATCGTGAAACCGTGCAATCATCGGGGCGGTTGCTTTCAGCCCCCCTGTCACAGGTCGGCCCGGCAAAAACGGCTCCAGCGTCCAACCGTTTTCCAGCACCTTCCCGCCCTTGCTTTCGACCAGTCGAGGCACCCGAAATCCGGCGGTCTCTGCCAGATCGAACACCGGTTCCAGCCAGCGCAGCGCCGCCTCGCTTCGGCGCGAGGACTTGGCCACAAACACACCATCCCCGGAACGAACCTTGAGTGCTTTATTGCGATGCCCGCCTTTCAGCGGCCCCAGCACCGTAAATTCGCCCCATGCAGCCAGCGCGTCAAGCACGGGTCAGCACCGCCGCCCCTGCCTGCATTTCCCCCTGCGCCCGGTCAAAGCGCAGATACGCGATACCCTGATTGCCAGCCACGCTGTAAAGCACCCCCGCCGGCTTGCCCCCGCTGGTTATTTCAGTGCCAAAGGGCGGCGCTTCACCGGCAATATGCACCTTGGCCAGCCCCTTTTTCAACTCGGTCTTGTGCTTCATCCGTGCGGTAATTTCCTGTCCGACATAGCAGCCTTTGCGAAAATCAACGCCGTTCAGGCGCTCGAACCCCGCCTCCAGAATATAGGTTTCGTTCTCGATCAGCTCCGGCCCGGGGATCACATGTTCCACCCGCAGCGCCTCGAAATAATCATGTGCCAGCGGGCCTGCCTCGACCGCACCAAAGGCGCGCCAGCCCATGGCCACGTGGCGCGGATCGGGCAGCGCACCGGCGGGCCTGTCCCCGATCCCGCGCCAGACCGGCAGGTCCGAGGCCTCGATCGTTACATCGGCACGCAGCCGGTACATGGCAAGGCGTTGCGCCAGCGCGCCCGCTCGATCCGCTGCCACATCCAGCAGAATATGGTCCGCGCGCAGCACCAGAAAGAAATCGAACAGGTATTTCCCCTGCGGCGTCAACAGCGCCGCATAGACGATATCCCCAGCCACCTTGTTGCTGACCAGATCGTTCAGAAACCTGATCCGGTCGGCCCCGCCAATACGCAGCACCTGCCGCGATTTATCCTGAAATCCGTTTGTCATGCCCCCTATATAAGGCGCTCGCATCATATTGCCAGCCCTGTTAGAATACCCTATGCCCGCACCGCTTAGCATTGTCATTCCGACCCTGAACGCCGCACCGGAAATCGGCCCGACGCTGGCCGCACTAGCACCGGGGCTAAAGGCGGGGCTGATCCACGAGCTGATCCTGTCCGATGGCGGATCAAGCGACGATATCGCCACGATTGCAGATCACGCCGGAGCATGCCTGCTGACCGGCCCTACCGGTCGCGGCAGGCAACTGGCGGCGGGGGCGCGGGCGGCAGGGGCCGACTGGCTGCTGTTCCTTCATGCCGACACCCGCCTTGCTAAGGACTGGGCATCCGCCGTCAGCCAGCACCTGCCGACCGGCAAAGCCGGGTATTTTCGCCTGCGTTTTGACCATTCCGGCCCCGGGGCGGCGCTGACTGCCCGCTGGGCCAACCTGCGCAGCCGCGTCTTTGGGCTGCCCTATGGCGATCAGGGCCTGCTGATCCCGCGCAAGCTTTATGACCAGACCGGCGGCTATGCCGATATCCCCCTGATGGAAGACGTCGCCATGGCCCGCAACCTTCGCGGCCACCTGCTGGCGATAAACGCGACCGCAACCACCAGCGCTGCGCGCTATGTGCAAAATGGCTGGGGGCGGCAGGGGGCGCGCAACCTGTGGCGGCTGACCCGCTATCTTGCCGGCGCTTCCCCCGAATCCCTGTCTCGCCGCTATTGAACCCTGCCCCACGAGCTTTGGTTGCAGGGCGGCGCGGGCGCAACGGGGCAAGTATTACCACGCCAGACGCGCCGCGCCCTCAGGCGCTGCCGCCACCGGATGATAGCAGGCGCGGATCAAAGCCAAGGGTTTTCAGCGCTTCCAGCCACTTTTGCCCATCCTCGACCTCGTAAACCAGATGCGGAGTCGCCTCGCAAATCACCCAGCCATTGGCCTGCAATTCGGCCTCCAGCTGTCCGGGTGCCCAGCCGGTATAGCCCAGCGTCAACACCGCGCGTTCCGGTCCCTGCCCTTTGGAAATATCGCGCAGAATATCCAGCGTCGCGGTCATGGCGAAAACGTCATTCACCACCATAGAGGAATCCTCCACATGGTATTCGGCCGAATGCAGCACAAAACCACGCCCGTGTTCAACCGGCCCGCCAAGGCGTACCTTGGGCGCGGTGCGTGTTTTGTCCCACGCAATATTCAACTGCTCCATCAACTCGCCAAAGCCGATATTATAGGCCGGTTTGTTGATCATCAGCCCCATGGCCCCTTCGGGCGAATGCGCACAGATAAACACCACCGCTTTTTCAAAGCGCGGATCGCCCATGCCGGGCATCGCCACCAGCAATTTGCCGTCCAGAAACGGGATTTCTTCAAAGCTTGTCGGTTCCATACTTCCGAGATGCCCTCTTTGCCGCCGGAATTCAAGCAGCGACTTCGCAAGGAAGTTACTTTTCCTTGCGGCAAATTGCGGTATATGGTGACAAGCGATGCAATCAGGTGCCCCATGTTCAAACTGTTGACTTTTCTTTTTCTGACCCTGCCCGGGCTTGTGCTGGCGCAGGATACCGATTTTGGCTCGGTCCGGCTGCTAAACGGCTGGCGAACCGCCGACGGGGATTACCAGTTCGGGCTGGCCTTTGATCTGAACCCGGGCTGGAAAACCTATTGGCGCGCCCCGGGCAGCGGTGGCATTCCGCCGCGCTTTGACTGGACAGGCTCGCGCAATATCGGCGCGGTAGAGGTCACCTGGCCCGCCCCGCATGTGTTCGATACCGCCGGTATCAATACCATCGGCTATAAAGGCTCGTTCGTGTTGCCCATCCGCATCACCCCCGAGCAGGACGGCGCGGTGCGCGTTGCGCTCAACCTAGAATTCGGCGTTTGTTCGACGATCTGCATTCCGGCCGAGAAACTGTTTCTGGCCCGCCTTGACGGTGACCGGATCGAAGGGCAGGCGGCCATTGCACAGGCGCTGCAAGCGGTGCCCGAACCGGCCAGACGCGCCGGATTGCGCGATATTTCCTGCGCCATAGAACCCACCGATTCCGGCTTTCGCATTACCGCCAGCCTGCGCACAAGGCAGCGGCTGCAAGATCCGGTGGTGGTGATCGAGTATAACGACCCCGATGTGTGGATTTCCGAATCCGTGATGACCCTTCAGGGGCGCTCTATTTCGGCACAGGCGGATTTGCGCAATTACGGTGCCGGTCCGTTGCTGCTGAACCGCGATGACCTGCGCGTCACGGTTCTGGCCGACGGCACCGCCGCCGAGTCCAACGGCTGCCCCGGCTAGGCCCCCTGTCGGCGCATGCTTGCCTTGTGGTGCGAAATCGCGTCTTGCACATCGGCGTAATAGCTAAGCACCCCGTCTTCCAGCACCGCGCCGGAATCGCATAACCGTTTGACGATGTTCAGGGAATGGGACACCACAATCGCGCCGCTGCGCGCCATCCGGTCCATGAATACCCGATTGGATTTGGTCTTGAACACCGCATCCCCCACGGCGGTTACCTCGTCCACCAGATAGGTATCAAACGGAATCCCCATCGAAACGCCAAAGGCCAGCCGCGATTTCATCCCCGACGAATAGGTGCGCACCGGCAGATAGAACTGCTCTTTCAACTCGGAGAAATCCAGCACGAAACGGCTCAGCTCGTCCGAGTCGACCCGATAAACCCGCGCGATGAACCGGGTGTTTTGCGCGCCGGTCAGATCGGGATGAAAGCTGCCCGAAAACCCGACCGGCCACGACACCGAGCCTTGCCGCACTACCCGCCCCGAATCCGGGTCCAGCGTACCGGCAATCATGGCCAGCAGGCTGGATTTACCCGCCCCGTTGCGCCCCAGCAACGCCACCCGCGAACCGGTGGGAAACTGCGCGTTGATATGGCGCGCCACCACCACCCGCTGGCCATGCAGCGCAAAGGTTTTCGACAGGTTTTCCAACCGGATCATGCGGCGCTACCTTCGGTCCCGAACCGCATAGATCACCAACACCCCGACGGTCCAGACCAGCAACAGAAACAGCGCGGTCAGCCCGACCAGCATCGGCACATCGGGGCTTTGGCTGCTTTGCGCCAGTGTGGGTTTGACATAGGCAACCAGATAGCGGCTTTGGCGGTTGGCCTCGGACAGGGTGGTATCAAAGGCGGCCAGCGCCGACAGATAGGCGCTCTGGGCAAATTCCAGATCGACATTCAACGCCTCGAAACGGCCGATCAGGCTGGCATAGGCGCCCGGATCTCCGGTCAGGCCGAATTTGGAGCGCTCTTCGGCGATGCGCGCCTCGATCACCGCGATCTTGCGGGTGGCCTGTTCTATACGCGGGTCGGCATCGCCCGTTACCTCTCGCAGCAAATCAAGGTCGATCAGCGCTTCGGCCAACTGGGTTTGCAAGGTATTGAGCAACCCCATCTGCCCCTGAATATCCGCGCTCGGGTCAACGATCTGGTTTTCATTGCGAAAGGCTACCAGGGCCTGCCGCGCAGCTTTCAGCCGCTCGACCGAGGTATCCAGTTCCTGACGGGCATAGCGCGTGGCATCGGCACGCGCCGCGGTGTTCAGGTCGTTGATCATCAGGCTGGACTGGTCAAATATGGATTGCGCAATCGCCTGCGCGTCGTCCGGATCAAAGGCCCGCACCCGCAATTCGATCAGCCTTGTGCCCGCGTCGTAAAAGATTTTGACCATGCGTGGCCAGTAATCGACCAAAGCCTCGATCGGCTGGTCGGGATCAAAGGCAAATACCGGATCATTCTGGGGCTTGCTGAACAGCGCGTACAGGTCAAGCTGGTCATTCACCGCGCTAACCAGTTGCTGGCTTTGGATAAATTCGTACAGGATATCGGTATCCGAGGCCCCGCCCGAAGAAATGCCGCTAACCCCGCCCAGCAGGTCCAGCGTCGGGGCGCTGTCCTCGTTGCGTACCGAAAACCCGACGGTAGAGGTAAACTGCGGCGCGGCCATGGTGGTTAGATAGGCGTAAACCAGCGCGGTCGGCACCACCACCAACAGGAAAAACCCGATAAACACGCCCCAGTGGCGCTTGCGAATGGTGGCAGGCGCGGCAACCGGCGGCACAAGCTGCGGCGCAGGGGCGGGATTGTTCTTTGCGCGCGCTTCCATTGCCTGCTGA
>JALXER010000205.1:1084-1552 GCA_027069385.1 Paracoccaceae bacterium | reverse complement strand
GGATGAACTATTAGATTCCGCTGAATTATTGGATACGGATGATTTTTCCGGCTGGGCTGATTCACCGGCTGTGGCCGATTCACCAACTGCGGCCAATTCACCGAGTTGGGCCGATTCGCTGGGTTGGGCCAATTCACCGGGCTGGGCCAATTCACCGGGTTGGGCTAATTCACCGGGTTGGGCTAATTCACCGGTTGTGGTCGATTCGCTGGGCACGGCCGAATTGCGCGATTCGGTTGACGGGGTGGTTTTTGCCGGTTCAACTTGCAGGTTGAATAAACCGGGGTCGTAGTGAAACTGCTCAAAATAAACCACCACCGCTATAATAACCAGGACCACCAGAATGGTGGCCCCGACAATGGTTTCAGCCGGACTGATGCGCCGTGCGTTTTTGCCATTTTTGTGATTCATGGGGTGGGTGTTTTCTCCTGAATCGCGTGGGTCAAGCTTTTTCCCTGCGCATCAGCA
>JALXER010000205.1:0-1074 GCA_027069385.1 Paracoccaceae bacterium | reverse complement strand
GTCCTGGGCGCCGGGTTGCAGGAACCCTTGCTTCATGGCGGCAAAGGTAACAGTATGTTCGGCCCGGACGCTGGCAGCGTCGGGGGCGGCGGGCCTGCCGGTATTGCCGTCCAGTCCGGAGGGAATGTCCAGGGCTATCACCGGCTTGGCCAGACTGTTGAGCATGTCGATGACGCTGCGTATCGGTTCGCGGGGAGGCCCCACGGCACCGGTGCCGAGCAGGGCGTCCACAACCAGTCCCGCCGGAACTACGTGGGCAGTAACCCACTCGCCAATCACTGCTGCTTCTGCCGGACGGTCCGATTCGGATTCAGGTATATCCAGAATCGTCAGATTCATCCGCTCGATAATTCGCAGGTTGCTCAGGGCGTCGCCTTTGATACGGCTGCGACGGCCGCAGATAAGCACTTCCACCGGTATAGCGTGATTATGAAGGTGACGGGCGACGACAAAACCATCGCCGCCGTTATTGCCGGTTCCAGCCAGGATACAGACACTGGGATGGGTATTGTTTTCGATGTCGGCACCGGTATTGACCTTGCTATTGTTAGCGTTATTACCGGCGCTGATACCCTTCAGCCGCGCACGTACAATGTCCGCTGCGCCGCGGCCGGCGTTTTCCATCAGGACCAGGCCACAGATACCGAACTGCTCGATAGCTGTACTATCGCACCGGCGAACCTCTTCGCATGAAAGTACGAGGCTGTGGATGTGGGTGTTCTTGGTCATAAGCGCTGGGATTATAGCCCCGACCCGATTAAACGTCAAATTGACACCAGTTGCCGTCCCGTTACAATGGACCCGATGAATATCGAAATCGAAGCCAAAATTCGTATCGAAACACCGGACTCCCTCACCGCCCGGCTGAAGGAGTTCGGGGCGGTGGCCCAGGCGGTATTGTACCAGCGTGACGTTTTTTTTGATAGACCCGACCGCAGCCTGCTCCGGGCGGATTGTGGGGTACGGCTGCGGGAACAGACCCACCGCGACAACCTTAATGGCGGCAGCAATTACGGAAATAGAGATAACCGCGACAGCCGCGACAATTGCGGAAACAGCGCTAACCGTAGCGAC
>JALXER010000204.1 GCA_027069385.1 Paracoccaceae bacterium | reverse complement strand
CGCATTGTTCAGCAAGCTGAAAAACCGGCTGCCGGCGGCGGTGGCCTCGCCTTCGCTTCGGCGGTCTGCGGGGCGTTACTCGGTCGTGAGCATCGGGGGCTTGCGCGTGGTAATCCGCAGGTTCTCGGGGCGGTGGATTTCGAGAAAGATCTTGCCGTCCTTGACCGTCACCGTCACCGAACCACCCTTGGCCAGTTTGCCAAACAGCAGTTCCTCGGCCAGCGGTTTTTTCACATGCTCCTGTATGACCCGCGCCAGCGGTCGTGCGCCCATGCTTTGATCATAGCCCTTGTCGGCCAGCCATTCGGCAGCGGCATCGGTCAGTTGAATCGAGACGTTCCGGTCCATCAACTGCGCCTCTAGCTGTAGCACGAATTTCTCGACCACGCGCATGATCACCGGCTTGGGCAGCGCGCCAAAGCTGATCACCGCATCCAGACGGTTGCGGAATTCGGGGCTGAAGGTACGCTCGATCGCGGCGGTATCTTCGCCCACGCGCTGACTGTCGCCAAAACCGAACGCCGCCTTGGCCTGTTCGGCCGCCCCTGCATTGCTGGTCATAATCAGCACCACATTGCGAAAATCGATCTGCTTGCCGTTATGGTCGGTCAGTTTGCCGTGATCCATCACCTGCAGCAGGATATTGAACACATCCGGATGTGCCTTTTCGATTTCGTCCAGCAGCAGCACACAATGCGGGTGCTGGTCCACCCCATCGGTCAGCAGCCCGCCCTGATCAAACCCGACATAGCCCGGAGGCGCGCCGATCAGGCGTGAAACCGCGTGTTTTTCCATATACTCGGACATGTCAAAGCGCAGCAGTTCCACGCCCAGCGTATCGGCGAGTTGCTTGGCCACTTCGGTTTTACCAACGCCTGTCGGGCCGGCAAACAGGTAGTTACCGATCGGCTTTTCCGGTTCACGCAGCCCAGCGCGCGACAGTTTGATGGCCGAAGCCAGCGCGGTTATCGCCTTGTCCTGCCCGAACACCACCCGTTTGAGCGACTTTTCAAGGTCGCGCAGCACGTCGGTATCACCCTTGGAGACATTCTTGGGCGGGATGCGCGCGATCTTGGCTACCACGGCCTCGATCTCTTTGGTGCCGATGGTTTTGCGCCGTCTGGCCGCAGGAACCAGCATTTGTGCTGCGCCGGCCTCGTCGATCACGTCGATGGCCTTGTCGGGCAGCTTGCGGTCATTGATATAGCGTGCCGCCAGATCGACCGACGTCTTGATAGCGTCATTGGTATAGCGGATGTTGTGATGCTCCTCGAAATAGGGTTTCAACCCCATCAGGATTTTAATGGCATCTGGGATGCTCGGCTCGTTCACGTCGATTTTCTGAAAGCGCCGTGCCAGCGCGCGGTCCTTTTCGAAATGCTGGCGGAATTCCTTATAGGTGGTGGAGCCCATGCAGCGCAATTTACCGCCCTGCAGCGCCGGTTTCAGCAGGTTGGAGGCATCCATCGCCCCGCCCGAGGTCGCGCCCGCGCCGATCACCGTATGGATTTCATCAATAAACAGCACCGCGTTATCGTGGTCTTCCAGTTCTTTCATCACGGCTTTGAGGCGTTCCTCGAAATCGCCGCGATAGCGGGTGCCGGCCAGCAATGCGCCCATATCGAGCGAAAAGATGATGGATTCGGCCAGAATTTCGGGTACTTCCTCGTCAACGATCAACCGGGCCAGCCCCTCGGCAATGGCGGTTTTGCCAACCCCCGGATCGCCGACCAGCAGCGGGTTGTTCTTGCGGCGTCGGCACAGCACCTGAATGCAGCGGTCCACCTCGTGCTGGCGGCCGATCAGCGGGTCAATGTCACCGCTGCGGGCCTTGGCGTTCAGATCAACGCAATACTTTTCCAGCGCGGTTTCTTCCTTTTCCTCCGGCTCGGACTCAAAGGCGCCGTGGATTTCCTCGGCCCCCTGCAAGGGCGTAGTCTCGGAAAACTTCGGATCCTTGGCAACGCCGTGGCTGATGAAATTGACCGCGTCATAGCGGGTCATATCCTGCTGTTGCAGGAAATAGGCCGCGTGGGATTCCCGCTCGGTAAAGATGGCAACCAGCACATTGGCGCCGGTAACCTCCTCGCGCGCCGAAGATTGCACATGGATCGCGGCGCGCTGGATTACGCGCTGGAAACCGGTAGTGGGCGCGGCCTCGGAGCCTTCGATCTCCGAGATCAGATTTTCCAGCTCGTTGTCGATAAAGCCGGTCACGGTGGCGCGCAACTTGTCCAGATCGACCGAACAGGCCTTCATCACCTTGGCGGCCTCCGGCTCGTCGATCAGGGCCAGCAACAAGTGCTCCAGTGTCGCCAACTCGTGGCGGCGTTCGTTGGCAAGGCTCAGCGCCGTGTGAATGGCGGTTTCAAGCGAATTGGAAAATGATGGCATGCTGCCCTCCTTCCTCGACCCGAGGATAACTGGTTGCCGGTAAAATACCGGCTTTCCTTTAATTTCGTGTTTATTCGCGCAGCTTCAAGGGAAATCGACATCAAATGTGCTAATAAAATGGTGAAAGGTCTGAATCGCAACCGGTTTGGACGTGATTGGGGCGGGGAAAGGCTGGTCCAGCGGATAAGCCACCCGAGATATACCAACGTCCCGCGAGGGGGTGCGTTTTGAAACAAGTTTCAAAACGCGTTGCGACACCATGGCCTCACTTCGTTCGGCGGAAAGGGGGGCCACAGCCCCCCTCGCGCATGAATGCGCGTACCCCCCGATGGTGCAAAGTGAAACCCCTTTTGCCAGAATGGCAAAAACCCTTATACGGCGCAACGTCCGCAGATCCGAGTGCTGCCCGTCGGGTAGCTCCAAAACCGAACGCAGTGAGGCCATGGTGTCGCAACTGCCTTTGAAGCTTGCTTCAAAGGCGACCTTCCCGCTCGGGAAGGCTCTGTGGCAGAGGGGGGGCTTCAGGCTCCCCGAGGGCGCAGAGGGGCCAGAGAGGGTACGGGCCTGGCCCTAGTACCGTATTTCGGCCAGCACGGCCAGGTGATCGCTGGGCCATATGCCTTTGACCGGTTTGTCTCCGGCAAGGCGACAGGCGGTCACATGGCCTCTACCGCGGGCTTTGGGGTGGCCGGTCAGGATATAGTCGATCCGCCGGTCGGGTTCCATTTCTTCGGCGGCAAACGGGTTTGCGTTTGACCATGAAAACCCCGGGCCATTCCCGGCAGCGCGCCACGCGTCAAAGAACACCTGATCTTCGACGGGGCAGGTTTCCAGCCCGGTCAGCATACGCATTTCGTGCGAATCCGGTTCGGCGTTGAAATCCCCGCACAGCACCGGAGGCACCCGTTGTTTGGGGTGGTCGGCAACGAAGCGCGCCAGATCGGTAACCTGTCGTTGACGGATGTGGCTATGCTCGAAGCGCCAGTTCAGGTGGGTGCAGAACACCGGCAACGTGCCGCGCGGCCCGTCAACCAGCGTAAACATTGCCCGCCGCGCCTCTAGTGTTTCCTCGCGGCCATACAGTTCCACCGAATCGGTTTTCAGGATAGGCCAGCGCGACAGGATGGCATTGCCAAACCCGACCCCGTTCATGTCGCTGCATTTGTCGAACGCGGCATAGTACCCCAGATCATCCGCCAACTGGCGGGCAAAGCTGACGGCGCCATCGCCCCAGACCTCTTGCAGGGCGATGATGTCGGGGTCTTCATGGCGCAGCGTTGCCAGAATGGCGGGCGCGCGCTCTTGCCACGGGCCGAATTGCCACCAGACATTCCAGCTAAGGATGCGTGCGCGGGTTTGGATGGGGCCGGTATTGGGCATCAGAAATTATCCTTCAGGGTTCGGATTCGAGCGAATTCGGCGGCGTCTTTCGCACGCAGAAACGGGTTGGTGGCGCGCTCCAGTGTCAGGGGGCTGGGCACGGTGGCCTGACCGGCCTGTCGCGCCGCGACCACCTGTTCCATGCGGTCGCGCAGGGCAGGGGTGTCTTCGATGCTTAACGCGAACTTGCCGTTGGCCAGCGTGTATTCATGCCCTGAATAGACCATCGTGTCATCGGGCAGCGTCGCCAGCTTTTGCAAGCTGGCATACATCATAGCCATGTCGCCCTCGAATACCCGCCCGCAGCCAAGCGCCATCAGGCTGTCGCCGGTAAAGACCGCGCCGGGAAAGGCATAGGCAATGTGGTTGATGGTGTGCCCCGATACATCGATCACCCGCCCGCTTGCCGCACCGACAACCACGCTGTCCCCTTCGTTCAATGCCAGATCCAGCGCCGGCAACCGGTGCGCATCCGCCGCCGCGCCCACCACCCTGGGCCGATACCGCGCCGCCAGTTCGGGCAAGCCTTCGACATGGTCCCAGTGGTGATGGGTCAGCAGCACCATATCCAGCCCCCAGCCCCGCGATTCGAGCGCCGCTTGTATCGGCGCGGCTTCGGGCGCATCTATCAGGGCAGTCACCCCGTTGTCATGCAGCAAAAACGCATAGTTGTCGGCAAGGCAGGGGACGGTTATGATTTGCGTGGTCATGGAGCCTCCGAAAGCTGGTTGAGGTAAACTCTGGCCCAAGTCGCAAAGGGATGCAATGCATTTAGACGTGGTTGACCTAAAGACGTTTTACTATCGCACCAAACTGGGGCGCTCGACCCAGCGCGCCCTGCAGGCCGGCATGGGGGAACTGTGGCCCGATGTGCGCGGCATGTCGGTTGGCGGCTACGGCTTTGCGGTGCCGGTGCTGCGCCCGTTTATCAAGCCCGCCAGCCGGGTGATCGGGCTGATGCCCGGCCAGCAGGGGGTTATCCGCTGGCCCGCCGGTCAGCCCAACCTGACCGCACTGGTAGAGGAAACCCTGTGGCCGCTGGAGGCTGGCCAGCTCGACCGGTTGGTGCTGCTGCACGGGCTGGAAACCTGCGATTCCCCCGATGCATTGCTGGCCGAGGTCTGGCGTGTGCTGGCCCCGGGCGGGCGGGTGGTGTTTATCGTGCCCAACCGCGCCGGTATCTGGGCGCGCCGCGACATCACCCCGTTCGGCTACGGCCACCCCTATTCGATCGGGCAGTTGGAAACCGCGCTCAAACGCCACCGATTCCAGCCCGAACGCCACCGCATGGCGCTCTATACCCCGCCCAGCCAACGGCGCTTCTGGCTCAAATCCACGCCGTTCTGGGAAAAGTGGGGCCCGCGCATGGGCGGACGGCTGGTGGCGGGGGCGATCCTGCTCGAAGCCACCAAACAGGTGTACGCGCTACCCAGAGGCGGGCTGCGAGAGGCGGTAAAAGCCCCCGTGGGGATATTGCAAGGCAAGGTGCGCCCCAAACCTGCGGGACGCAAAGGGGCGATGCGCACGCACCACGCCCGCTGCGCCACTGCTGGTAGGGCAGGTTTTAACCCGCCACGTCGCGATTAAAGGCGTAAACCGGCCCAAGCCCGTCTACAAACCCGACCCTGCCATCCGCCCGCCGAGCCGCAGGCGAGGCCACCGCCGCCGGCAGCCGTTTTTCAGCTTGCTGAAAAATGTGCCTTGGCCGAGCGGGGGCTATAGGGCGTAGACCTATAAACCCCGCGCCGCCAGTTTGTCAGATTTTCGTTCTGACCAGGCGCAAGGCCGCAGGAATAGTGGTTCTATTTCAAGGTCTTGCAACGCAGTCAGGGCGAAAATCTGCCAAACCCGAAGGGCGCGATCCTCGCTTCATCTCAATGG
>JALXER010000203.1 GCA_027069385.1 Paracoccaceae bacterium | reverse complement strand
CCTTCTGCCTGCCTTTGGCCGGTATCATCGACGTGGCCGCCGAAAAGGCGCGGCTGGACAAGGCAATGCTGAAGCTGACCAAGGAAATCGGCGGCCTGAAGGGCAAGTTGGGCAACGAGAAATTCCTCGCCAAAGCCCCCGCCGCCGTGGTGGCCGAGAACCGCGAAAACCTGGCGCGGGCCGAGGCCGAGGCGGGCAAGATTGCCGAGGCAATCCAGCGGCTGGAAGCAATCGGATAGGGGCTACCTGGGGTCAGGACATCATCCAGAGCAGCAGCGGGATAGAGCCGAAAGACACCACGGTTTGCACCGTCGAAATCGTGGCGTATAGCGGCGCGTCACCGCCCATTTTGCGCGCCAGCACATAGCCGTTCATCGCCGTGGGCACCGCCGCGCAAATCAGCAGCACATCGCGCTCCAGCCCGCGCAGACCAAACGCCGTTGCTACCCCCATCATCACCAGCGGCGTGAACACCAGCTTGCCCAGCACTCCGATCAGCAATTCGCGCGACGGGTTCAGCGCCGCCTTCAGGCTAAGCCCGGCCCCGAGCACCAGCAGGGATGCCCCCAACGCGGCGCGGCCCAGCAGGTCGAGCATATCCATGATCGGCGGCCAGACCGGCACCTGGTTCAGGCTGATCACCAGCCCGATCCCCACCCCCCAGATAATCGGGTTGCGCAGAATGGTTTTGGCAATGCTGGCCAAGCCGGGGCGCTCGAACGGTGAAAAGGCGGCCAGCACAAAGATGTTGGAGACCTGCAACACCGGCACCATCACCGCAAAGACCAGCGCAATCAGCGCAGCGCCCTGCGGGCCATACAGGCTAAGCACGATTGCCAGCGCGATAAAGCCGTGCCAGCGGGTCGTAGTCTGGTAAACGGTGGTAAACTGGCCCGGTTGCGTGCCCAGAAAGCGCCGCATCAGCGGCCACAGGGCCAGCAGGCTTGCGCCGATCACCGCCATGGTCACCAACAATGTCAGGGTAAAGGCCCCTGCCTCGATCTGGCTCAGATCGGCGTTGATCATGGTTTGGGCCAGCAAGGCCGGAAAGAACACATAAAAACACAGGTCTTCGACGGTGGACCAGAAACCGGCCTCGATAAACCCTGATTTGCGCAGGGCAAAGCCAAGCGCAACAATGGCGAAAATCGGAAAGATGGCGTTAAATACCGGTATCATACCCCCCGTTTAGGGGCTGGACAGGCGCGGGGCAAGGCCGGATTAGCGGTATAGCAGCGACAGGCCGTTGGCGAACAGATGCACTTTGGCGGGGTCGGCGCTCAGGCGCAATTCATTGCCGCGCAGGTTATGCACAATGCCCGGCAGCTTGGCGATAATGCCGTTGCCCGCCTTGTCCACGTTGAAATAGACCTGCGTTACCTCGCCCAGCAATTCGGTATAATCGACCGTACCGCTGAACAGGGGCGTGCCATCGGCGGGGCGCATATCCTCGGGGCGGACCCCGACCGACACCGCCAGCCCCGCATCCTCGGGCGTGGTGGGAATATCGGCCAGCACCTCGCCGCCCCCGTCCAGCACCACGCGGGTTTGCGCGCCGGTTTGCGCCACTTTCCCCCGCCACAGGTTCATAGCCGGAGAGCCGATAAACTGTGCCACGAATTCGTTGCGCGGGCGTTCATACAGTTCCAGCGGAGAGCCGACCTGCGCAATGCCCTTGTCAGCCAGCACCACGATGCGCGACGCAAGGGTCATGGCCTCTACCTGATCATGGGTCACATAGATCATCGTGCTTTCGGGCATGCTTTCCTTTAGCTGGGCGATTTCGATGCGCGTGGCCACCCGCAGCGAGGCATCGAGGTTGGAAAGCGGTTCGTCAAACAGATAGACCTTGGGGTCACGCACGATCGAGCGCCCGATGGCCACCCGCTGCCGCTGCCCGCCCGACAGGGCCTTGGGCAACCGGTCGAGGTATTCCTCCAACTGCAAAATACGCGCGGCCTTTTCCACTGCCGCGTTGATCTCGGCCTTGGTCTTTTTGGCTATTTTCAGTGCGAAAGACATATTGTCGCGCACGGTCATGTGCGGATAAAGCGCATAGGACTGAAACACCATGGCAATGCCGCGCTGGCTGGGCGGCACATCGTTCACCACCACCCCGTCAATTTCCAGCGTGCCGCCGGTGATCTTTTCCAGACCGGCAACCATGCGCAGCAGGGTGGATTTGCCACAGCCCGACGGGCCGACAAACACGATCAGCTCTCCGGTTTTTATATCGAGGTTGATATCTTTCAGCACGTCCACCGGGCCAAAGGATTTGGCAAGGTTGGTCATTTTCAGGTCAGCCATTATTTACGCCTCCGATTGAGGGTTAAGGATCGCCAGATAGGCTTGCCACGGGGCCAGGGACGGGCCATCCGATGCGCCCAGTTCCTGCCCGATGGCGCGCCAGTTACCCGGCGGCACCGTGACGGTGGCGGGGCTGTCGCCAAGATTAAAGGCGCAAAACAGGGTTTGCCCGTCGGCCTGTCGGGTAAAGCCGAGCACATCGCCCTCGACCCGCATCGGAGATTGGCTACCATAAACAAACGCCCCGTATTCATGGCGCAAGGCAATGGCGCGGCGATAGTGGTGCATCAGGGAATCGGGGTCGGCGGCTGCAAGGCTGACCGACTTTCCCAAATGCTCGGCCGGGACCGGCAGCCATGGCCGCGGCGCATCGGAAAACCCGCCATTGCGGTTGTCACTGCGCCAGATCATCGGGGTGCGGCAACCGTCGCGGCCCTTGAACTCGGGCCAGAATTCAACGCCATACGGGTCTTGCAGGTCTTCAAAGGCGATATCGGCCTCGGGCAGGCCCAGCTCTTCGCCCTGATAAATACAGGCCGAGCCGCGCAGACACATCAGCATCGTTGCAAACAGCCGTTGCGCCGCGTCGGACAGGTGCCAGCGGCTGGCATGGCGCTGCACATCGTGGTTGGAATAGGCCCAGCAGGCCCAACCGTCACTGGCCACCCTGTCCACCTTTTCGAACACCGCAGCGATATCCTGCGCGCGGGGTCGCTCGCCCGACAGCATCTCGAAGGCATAGCACATCTGCATCAGGTCATCGCCTGCGGTGTATTCCCCGAGGATCTCTAGCCCGCGATGCGCATCGCCGACCTCGCCCACCGCCGCCGCATCGTAAGGGTCCATCAGCGCGCGCAGCCGGCGCAAAAAGCCCAGCGTCTCGGGCTGGTTTTTGGAATACAGATGCAACTGGTGGTTATAGGGGTTCACCGCCGGCGCGATAGAGGCGTTGCGTTGTTCCACCGGCAATGCCGGATTGTCGCGCAATGCCTTGTCGGCAAAGTAAAAGTTGATGGTATCGAGGCGAAACCCGTTAACACCGCGTTCCAGCCAGAACCGCGCCACGTCCAGCAGCGCATCCTGCACGGCAGGAGTGTGCAGGTTCAGATCGGGCTGCGAGGCCAGAAAATTGTGCAGGTAATACTGGCAACGCCGCGGGTCCCAGTGCCATGCCGAACCGCCGAAAATCGATAGCCAGTTATTGGGCGGGGTGCCGTCGGGCCTGGCGTCGGCCCAGACATACCAGTCGGCCTTGGGGTTGGTGGCATTGCGCCGCGAGGCGGCAAACCACGGGTGCTGGTCCGAGCTGTGGCTAAGCACCAGATCGATCATCACCTTCAGCCCCAGATCATGGGCGGTTTCAACCAGCGCATCAAAATCGGCCAGCGTGCCGAACATCGGGTCCACATCGCAATAATCCGCCACGTCATAGCCGAAATCGGCCATGGGCGAGGTAAAGAACGGCGAGATCCACACCGCATCGACCCCCAGCGCCGCGATATGGGGCAGGCGTCGGGTGATCCCGTTCAGGTCTCCCACGCCATCACCGTTGCTATCCTGAAAACTGCGCGGATAGACCTGATAGATCACCGCACCGCGCCACCATTCGCTGGTCGTTTCAGGCTGAAAGGCCAAGGCTGTATTCATAGTCGTTTCCATTTATTTAACCGATCCGGCCAGCAATCCGCGCACCAGATATTTCTGCATGGCAAAGAACACGCCCAAAGGTACCGCAATCGATACAAAGGCCGAGGTCGCCAGAATTTCCCAGTTGCCGCCGCGCGTGCCCAGCAATTCGACAATCTGCTTGGTCATCACGGTGGTGTCTCCGGTGCTGTCAATCAGGAAAACCAGCGCGACCAGCAGGTCGTTCCATGTCCACAGAAACTGGAAGATCGCAAAAGATGCCAGCGCCGGAAAGCTGAGCGGCAGGATGATCTTGACAAAGATCTGGAAATCCGAGGCCCCGTCAACCCGCGCATTCTCGATGATATCACGCGGCAGACCGACCATATAGTTGCGCAACAGATAGATCGCCAGCGGCAGGCCAAAGCCGGTATGCGCCATCCAGACCCCCAGATAGCCCTTGCCGATACCAATTTCATTGTGAAACTTCAGCAGCGGAATCAGCGCCAGTTGCAACGGCACCACCAGCAACCCGACAATGGCGGCAATCAGCAGGGCGCGGCCCGGGAAATCCATCCATGCCAGCGCATAGGCCGCAAAGGCAGCCACCAGTATCGGGATGATCGTGGCCGGAATGGTAACCGTCAAAGTGTTGAAAAACGCCGAGGCCATGCCCTCGCTGTTTTGCGGGTCGAACAGCACGTTGCGGTAATTGTCCAGCGTGAATTCCGGCGGCGTTGTGGCGGTCACGAATATCCGCTGACCCCGAGAGCCGCTGAACGGTTCAGAATTGGTCATGCGGTAATGGCCTTGGGCGGTCACCTGCACCTCTCCGCCTTTTTTCAGCGGTGCCGTATCGCCTGCCTGAAAGGCATCAATCGCCCGCGACGACACCCCGAAAGCCGAGATCACAGCATCCTGACCCGGCGCAAACAGATCGCCCTCGATCACATAAAGGTTGCCTTCTTGCACTTGCGAATCGGGGCTGGCCGCGCGCAAAATCAGGTTCTGTTCCGAAGGAAACGCCGCCTTCCACCAGCCGCTGGTGGCAATCTGGTCGGTGGTGCGAAACGACGATACCAGCAGGCCCGCGGTCGGGAAAAGCCACAGCAAAACCAGCGCCAGCACCGACAGATGCACCGCCCAGGTCAGCCCCGATTTCTTTCCGGCGATATTGTCCATCCCTGCCCCCTATCGCATTTCTTTGCGCGCGTTATACACGTTCCAGACCAGTATCGGCGTGACCAGCAGCATGATCACCATGGCGCTTGCCGAGCCGACCCCCCAGTCATTGGCGCGAAACAGCTTGTCGAACATGTAATTCGCCAGCACCTGCGTTTCCCACTGGCCGTTGGTCATGGCGAATACGATGTCGAACACCTTGAGCACCACAATGGTGATCGTGGTCCAGACCACCACAATCGTGCCCGAAATCTGCGGCATTTTTATGCGGAAAAACACCTGAAACGGGTTGGCACCGTCCAGAATGGCGGCCTCTATGGTTTCTTCGGGGATGCCGCGCAGGGCGGCACTCAGAATTACCATGGCAAATCCGGTCTGGATCCAGACCAGCACCGCCATCAGAAAAAAATTGTTCCAGAACGGAATGGTCAGCCAGGTTTGCGGGGACTCGCCGCCGAACCACAGGTACAGCGCGTTCAGCACGCCGATTTGCTCCTGATCGATCGGGCGAGTGTCGTAAACCAGCTTCCAGATTACCGCCGCACCGACAAACGAAATGGCCATAGGCATGAAAATAAGCGACTTGGCGATGTTGCCCCAGCGTATCCGGTCGGTCAGTTGGGCGGCCAGCAGGCCAAAGGCGGTTGACAGCGCCGGCACCACCAACAGCCACAGCATGTTGTTTTTCAGCGCTTCCCAGAATTTCGGCTCGTTCGCCATCTGCCGGTAATTGTCCAGCCCGACAAAGCGCGAACCGCCCCCGGGCAGACGCTCGGTCAGGGACAGGCGCAGGGTTTCGACCACCGGATAGGCCAGATACAGGCCCAGCGCCAGCAGCGCAGGGGCCAGAAACAGCCACGGGCGGATCATCTCGGCCCGATTGATATTGCGCCCGGCATTCTTGCCGCGCGCCGGAAACAGCACCTTGTCCAGCAACTGATTGGAGAAATAGAAATACCCCACACAGCCGCCAACGCCGATAATGATGGTTATCAACCCTTGTAATGCCGGATGCATGCGGTTCCCCTTGTTGTTTGCGTGGCCCCGACATTGCGGTCGGGGCCAAACGGTTTATTTAATCGCGTCCCACGATGCCTGAATGGCCGCAGCCACATCGGCCGCTGCTGCACCACCGGCATAGTCCACCATACCGGTCCAGAACGACCCCGCGCCAACCGCGCCGGGCATCAGGTCGGAACCGTCAAACCGGAAGGTCGTCGCACCTAACAGGATATCGTTCATCTTGCGCAAGGTCGGATCGGCGAACACGCTGGTATCCACGCCCTTGTGCGGGGTCAGGAAACCGCCGCGCGCCATCCAGATCTCGTTGGCCTCGGGGGTGCGCAGGTATTCGATCAACGCCTGGGCACCGGGGCTGTCGCTGGTGATCGCCCAAACCGTGCCTGCACCCAGAACCGGCTTACCAAGATCGGCACTTTCATATGCGGGGAAGTAAAAGAAATCCGCGTCCTCGCCCACAGCCGTACCTTCGGGGAAGAAGGCCGGAATGAACGACGCCTGACGGTGCATATAGCATTGCGGCGGCGAGCTGAACAACCCTTTGGGGCTGTCGCGGAAATCGGTAGAGGCCACAGCCCCTGCCCCGCCAGCCACATAGTCGTCGTTGCGGGCAAACGCGCCGAATTCCTCTATGGCGGCAACCACGCGCGGGTCATCGAACGGAATTTCGTTGGAAACCCACTGGTCATAAACGCTGGGCGGTTGGGTGCGCAGCATCAGGTCCTCGACCCAGTCGGTCGCAGGCCAGCCGGTCGCACCGCCCGAACCCAGCCCGATGCACCACGGCGTGCCGCCATCGGCAACGATCTGGTCGGTCAGGGCTTTCAGCTCTTCCATGGTTTGGGGAATTTCATAGCCCGCATCATCGAAATTCTCGGGCACATACCAGACCAGAGATTTCAGATCGACCTTGAAAAAGAACCCGTACAGCGCGTCCTGGCCGTCGGGACCGGCATAGGTGCCAAGGTCAACCCAGGACTGGCCCGCCGCATAATTGTCACGCACCCAGTCGGCAGTGCCATCGGCCAGCGGTGCCAAAAACCCGTCATGGGCCATGTCGGCGGCCAGCCCGGGCTGCGGGAATACCGCGATGTTGGGGGCCGAACCGGCCTCGGCATCCACCCTGATCTGTTGCTCGAAGCTGTCCGAACCGACATAGCGCACATCAAGGCCCGAGCTTTCGGCAAAGGCCGCCAGCACCGCCTCTACGTTTTCCTGATCCGGCCCAAGCCACGGACCAAACACGGTCACTTGCTCGGCATAGGCCATATTGGCCGCAAGCGCCGCAGCAGCAACCCCGGCAAATAATACTTTCTTCATGATTTCCTCCTTGTTCGACGAATCGTCAACGCTTTGGGTTTCCAAAGCGCTTTGGATGCCCTGATCCTTGTCTATTCTTCGGTTTCTGTCAAATAGAATCTATAGTTATTGCAAATTCCAACCAGCGCACGGCCTTTGACCTTTTTCGCGGCATCCTTTACAATGGCAGAAATTTGAAAGCGCTTTGAACATGAATCTAAAAGAACTATCGACCATTCTGGGCCTGTCGCAAACCACAGTCAGCCGCGCGTTGAACGACTATCCCGAGGTGAAAGAGGCCACGCGGCAACGGGTAAAACAGGCGGCATTGCTGCATAACTATTTCCCCAACAAGCGCGCAAAGGGGCTGGCGACCGGTCGGGCAATGGCGATCGGGCATGTGATTCCGCTGTCAACCCAGCACGAGATGGTCAACCCGGTTTTTGCCGATTTTATCGCCGGCGCGGGCGAAGTTTATTCGGCGAACGGCTATGACATTCATCTGTCGGTGGTCTCGGATGTGGCCGAAGAAAACGCCTATCGCGCCTTTCGGTCCAGCCATTCGGTTGACGGGGTGATCGTGCATGGCCCCTGCGCCGACGACCCGCGCATTGCGTTGCTCAAACGGCTTGGGTTGCCCTTTGTCGTGCATGGTCGTGCGGGCGAGGACGAGACCTCCTACAGTTGGGTCGATGTCAACAACCGCCATTCCTTTCTGCGCGCCACCGAATTTCTGCTGGATCTGGGCCACCGCTATATTGCCCTGCTGAACGGGCTGGAGCATATGGATTTCGCCCGTCGTCGCCGCGAGGGATTTCTGGCCGCGATGCAGGGGCACGGGGTGACGCCGATTCCGGCGTTGATGTTCGGCGGCGAAATGACCGAGGAACTGGGCTTTATCCATGCAAAAGAGATGCTGGCAGGGGCCACCCCGCCCACCGCGTTTCTGGTTTCCTCGATGAGCATGGCCATCGGGGCGCGCCGTGCCATTGCCGATGCGGGGCTGGAAATGGGGCGCGATATCTCGGTGGTGATCCATGATGACGACCTGTCCTATCTGAAAAACGGCGGTGATATTCCGATCTTTACCGCGGCCAAATCCTCGGTACGGCAGGCGGGGCGGCTATGCGCCGAAATGCTGCTGGAGCTTGTCGCGAATCCGGGCCAGCCGCCGCGCCACCGGTTGCTTGAAAGCCAGTTGATGGTGGGCCAGTCCACCGGTCCGGTGCGGTAATGTTGACGCGGCAGGATTTCCCCGAGGGTTTTCTGTTTGGCGCCGCCACCTCGGCCTATCAGATAGAGGGCTCGGATTTTGGCGGCTGTGGCCCCAGCCACTGGGACAGTTTCGCGGCCCGAAAGGGCAAGGTGGCCAACGGGGATACCGGCGCGCGTGCTTGCGACCATTATCACCGCTATGGTTCCGACCTTGACCTGTTGCGCGGGCTGGATGCCTATCGCTTTTCCACCAACTGGGCGCGGGTGTTGCCCGATGGGCGCAGCGTTAACCAAGCGGGGCTGGATTTCTATGATCGTCTTGTTGATGCCATTCTGGCGCGCGGCCTGCGCCCGTTCCTGACCCTTTACCACTGGGACCTGCCCGCTGCGCTGGCGCAAAAGGGTGGCTGGACCAACCCCGATATTGCCCGCTGGTTCGGGGATTACACCGAGGTAGTGCTGGACCGGATCGGTGATCGCGTCGCCTCGGTTGCAACGCTGAACGAACCGTGGTGCGTGGCGTGGCTGTCGCATTTTCTGGGCCAGCATGCGCCGGGCCTGAGCGATATCGGCGCGGCGGCGCGCGCCATGCATTATGTGCTGGTGGCGCACGCGGAATCCATGCAGCGCATGCGGGCGCGCGGGCAGCAAAACCTTGGCATCGTGCTGAATTTCGAACATGTTCAAAGCCACGACAACACCGCCGAAAACCTCGCCGCCGCCGCGCGCTCGGACGCGATTTTCAACCGCTGGTTTGTCGAGGCGCTGACCAAAGGCACCTATCCCCAAGCCGCCCTGCAAGGCCTGCAACCCCACCTGCCCGCGGGCTGGCAGGATGATCTGGCCCTGATCGCGCGACCGCTGGACTGGCTGGGGGTCAATTACTATACCCGCCAGATTGTCGCCGCCGACCCGGGCGCGCCATGGCCCGCCACGCGCGCGATCAGCGGCACCCTGCCCCGCACCGATATGGGCTGGGAGGTCTACCCCCAGGGGCTGGGCGCCCTGCTGAACCGGCTAACCGACGACTATACCGGCAAGCTGCCGATCTATGTGACCGAAAACGGGATGGCGCGGGCCGATCATTGCGCGCAAGGCACGATCAACGACCCCGAACGCTGGCGCTTTATTCAGGATCATCTGGCACAGGTCCGCCAAGCGATGCAAAACGGGGCCAATGTCAAAGGCTATTTCTATTGGTCGCTGCTGGACAATTACGAATGGGCGTTTGGCTATGACAAACGCTTCGGGCTGGTGCATGTGGATTTTGACACATTACAGCGCACCCCCAAGCAAAGCTATCATCGCTATATGGCCGCTTTTGCCGCCTAGCGCTTGCCAAGGCTGGAAATGGCGACCGCTGCAAGAATGATGGCCCCGACCAGAATTTCGCGCACAAAGCTGTCCACATTCATCTGGGTCAGCCCGTTATCGAGCAACCCCAGTATCAGCACCCCGACCAGCGTCGCCAGCACCCTCGGTTCACCCTCGCGCGACATGGTCATGCCCAGAAACACCGCCGCGATGGCGTCCAGCATCAACCCGCTGCCTTGCGTGGGGTTGGCCGAAGCAACCCGGCTGGCCAGCATCAACCCGCCCAGCGCCGCGCCCAGACCGGTCAGGCCAAAGGCGATCAGACGCAGGCGACGCACCTTGACTCCGGCCAGTCGGGCGGCCTCGTAATTGCCGCCAATCGCATAAAGCCGACGGCCAAAGGCGGTATGTTCAAGCAAAAACCACACCAGCAGCAGCACGCCAAGCGCCAGAATGGTCAGGAACGGAACGGTGATTTCCAGCGCCGGAATTTCAAGGCCGCTGCGCGCAATACCGCTGAAATCCCGCGGGATGTCGCGGCCAAAGATGGTCTTGCCGTCGCTGACCAGAAAGGCGATGCCGCTATACATGGTCAGGGTGCCCAGCGTCGCAACAAACGGCAGAATCCCGACCAGCGACACCAGAAACCCGTTAAACAGCCCTCCGACAACCCCGACCGCCAACCCGGCCAGCAGCCCCACCGCCACCGGATAGCCATGGGCGAACAGCAAGGCGGCGGTAATGCCCGACAGGCTGGCCATGGACCCGACCGACAGGTCGAAATCGCCCATCACCATTACAATCGTCATGGTAAAGGCGATCACCGCCAGCATGCTGACCTGCTGCGATATATTCAGCCAGTTACGCGCCGTCATAAAGGTTTCGGGCAGGTTGGCCCAAAAGAACAGCACGATAAAACCGAACCCCATCAGGGTGCCATAACGTTTCAGGTTCTGGATCATAGGTCGGTTCCTTAGTCGTAAAATGTGGCCAGCAGGTCGGCGGGGCTTAGGCCGGTTGTATCAATGATGGCGTGCTGTTTGCCATCGCGCATCACCAGAATGCGGTCGCACATGCCGGTCAGCTCGGGCAGGTCCGAGGAGGTCAGGATAACCGCCGTTCCCTTGGCGCTAAGGGCGCGGATCAATGTATAGATGTCGTATTTCGCCCCCACATCAACGCCGCGTGTCGGCTCGTCGAGCAATAGCAGGTCGGGCGCATCGCCAATGGCGCGGGCCAGCATGACCTTTTGCTGGTTGCCCCCCGAAAGCTGATAGGCGGGCTGGCGCAGGCTGTCGGATTTCAGCGCAACATCGCGGGCCAGTTGTGCCGCGTGGGCGCGCTCGTGGCGCGCGCTTTGCACCCCGACCGCCCGGGTAAATTTTTTCAGGTGCGGCAGGGTAATATTGTCGATGATACTGCGGGTCAGCATCAACCCGTCCCGCCGCCGCTCGCGCGGGATATAGGCGATCTTGGAGCGCCACGCCGCCGCCGGATTGTGGCGTTTGGTCTGCCCGTCAAAGGTAATGCGCCCCGATTTGGGCTTGTCCACCCCGAGCAGCGCCAACAAAAGCTCGCTCTGACCGGTATTGGCCAGTCCGGCGATGCCCAGCACCTCGCCGGCGCGCAGGTCAAAGCCGATATCGGCGATATGGGCGGTTGACAGATTGGTGCAGCTTAGATGCACCCGCTCCTGAACCGGCGAAAGCCGCGGCGGATAGGCCGTTTCCAGCTCGCGGCCGGTCATCAGGTGGATCAGTTCCTCGCGGCCGGTATCCGACAGCGCCCTGGTCGCCATATGCCGCCCGTCGCGAAGCACCGTAACCCGGTCGCAAATCGCCATGATCTCGTTCATGCGATGCGAGACATAAAGAACCGAGGCCCCGCTTGCCGTCAACTCTCTGATCACATCGAACAGCTTTTGCGATTCGTCGCCGGTCAGGGTTGCGGTCGGTTCGTCCATCACATAAAGCCGCGCGGCCTGCGCCCCGTCATCCAGCAGCAGCGCCGCGATTTTTACCAGCATCTGGTCGCCCGTGGTCAGGCGCGCCATTTTTCGGGCCGGATCGATATGGGTGATTTTCAGGCGTTTCAGCGCGCCCAGCGCCTGACGGTTCAGCGCCTTCCAGTCAACCGCCACCCCGAACCGGCGCGGATAGGCCCGCCCCAGCACGATATTTTCGGCCACCGACAGGTGCGCAACGATATTCAGTTCCTGATGAACAAACCGCAACCCCAGATCATAGGCATCCTGCGGCCCGTTGATCCGCACCCGCGCCCCGTCGAGCATCATTTCCATGCTGTCGGGGCGCGTGACTCCGGCCAGAATCCGGATCAGGGTGCTTTTGCCCGCGCCGTTTTCGCCCATCAGGGCATGGACCTCGCCGGGTTCGATCGCCAGATGCACCGCATCGAGCGCCTTGGCCGCGCCATAGGATTTGCTGACATTCTGAAGGGAAAGAAAGGCCATCGGTTCCGAAATTATGGCGGGCGAAACCGCCCGCCACAAAGGTTATTGTGCCGCGTTGGCGGCAGTGATCAGCATGGTGGGCACATAGACCACGTTTTCCTTGACCGTTTCACCGGCCAGAAGCCGCGCCACCATTTCGGCGGTCTTGTTGCCAATCCCGACAAAGTCCTGCGCGACCGAGGCCTCGAAATTACCACCGGCGGCGATGGCATCGCGGGCCTGCGGGTTGGCGTCGATGCCGACAATCACAATGCCTTCATTGTCACGGCCCGCGTCCTCTATGGCTTGCAGGGCACCAAGGGCGGGCTGGTCCCACGCGGCCCAGACCGCGGCAATGCTGCCCGGCTCGGGGTTCGCCGCCAGAATCGCCTCCATCTTGGCGCGGCTGTCGGCAATACCACCATCCGAGACATCCGGGGTCACGCGGTCAAGCACCGCAATGTCGGGATAGTTCCCGAACACCGCATCCGCGATCACGCCGCGAATTTGTACCGGCGGAAAGGCGTCGAACACAAACATCACCACATTGCCGGTGCCACCGATCCGGTCGGCCACATAGACCGAGGTTTCAACCGCCATCGCATAGCCGTTGCTGGTCACGTTGGTGGCCAGATAGGGGCTGGTGCCGCTATCCATGCCCACCACCGGAATGCCCGCATCGCGCGCCACTTCCAGCCCTGCTTCGACCTGCGCGGGGTCCACGTTGATCACGATGGCATCGACGTTCTGGTTGACCGCGTCTTCCAGCCGGCTGATCACCGCCGCCACATCGCCCGCCGTGTCGATCACGTTCAGATCCCAACCGTTGCTTTGGGCAGCGGCGCTAAAGCCCTCGACGTAAAACTGGGTGCCGGGCTGGGCCAGATAGGGGGTGATCACCACGACCTTGCTTTGTGCCATTGCCGCACCGGCCAATCCGGTTGCAAGCATGGCTCCGGCCAGCAAACCGGCAAGTTTGGTTGCTAATTTCATTGCGTTTTTCCTCCGTTGGGGTTTGTGCCGGTATGCCGGCATCCAAAGGAACCCTAGCGCGAAACGTGGTACATTCCTAGCGTTTTGCCAGTTGATGGCTGATGTCTTTGGTCGCGTGGTAGGTGTCAACATACTGCTGAAAGCCCGCCGCATAGCGTGCCTGCGCGCGCGGGTTCGGGGTATAGGTGCGATCAAAGCTGACAAATTGCGACAGGGCGTCGTTCAGGCTGGCGAACCCGCCGCTGGCCACCACGGCCAGCCCCGCCGCGCCCAGCACACCCGGATCAGCAACCGCGCAACGGCGCAGCTCCACCCCCAGAATATCGGCGCGAATCTGGTTCCAGCTATCGGACCTGAACCCGCCACCGCCGCAGTTGAACCCTTCGATCGCCCCGCCCGAGGATCGGGCCAGCGTATCCGACAGTAACCGCGCCGAGTACCCGACCCCCTCGAACACCGCCTGCGCAATATCGGCCCTGCCGGTGCTGGCATCCATGCCCAGCAACACGCCCCGCGCGTTGGCATCCCATAGCGGCGCGCGCTCTCCTTGCAGATGGGGCAGGAATAGCGGGCAGGGTCGGGACGGGTCACGCGCGGCAACGTCGGCCGCCATTTGCTCGGGCGTGGTGTCGAACAGCTCGCAAAACCAGCGCACCGAGGCCCCGCCCGATTGCGTCGGTCCGGCATGCAGGGTCAATTCGCCCACTTTGGGAAAGACCAGCACCCCGGGCACCGGATGCACATGATCCGAAACCACGCCCAGCACCTCGCTGGTGCCGCTCAGGTAAAACGCCTGTCCGGGGCGCTGGATGCCAACGCCGAACATGCTGGCCCATGCATCCATAGTGCCCACCGCAACCGGCACCCCCGCGCAGGGGTGGCCCGGCCGGACCACACCGGCAAGGTCGCTCATTGCGGCCAGCGGCGGTAGTTTGCCCGCCGCGTCGGGCACCAGATCGAGCAATTCGGGGATCAGGGCCAGCCCGCCATCGACCATGCCGATATTGGAGATCGGGTCGCTGATGCGCTGGCCGGTCAGCACCGCGATGCAGTAATCCTTGGGCAGCAGAACCTGACGGGTTCGCGCCCAGATATCGGGGCGGGTTTCGTGCATCCATTGCATCCGCGCCAGACAATGGCTGGCATCCACCGGCATAGGCACCCCCCACCAGCGCAGCTTGTCCGCATCCGCTATCCGCGCATCCAGCGCTGCCGCCTGAGGTGCGGCGCGGCCATCCTGCCAGACAATCGCCGGTGCCAGCACGCGCAGGTTTTCATCGACAAAGACGTGGGTATTGACCTGCGAGGTTATGCCGATTCCGCCCAGACCGGACAGATCGAACCCGCCCTGAAACTGCGCAATCGCCTGATCGATCAGGCGCATCCAGTCAGCGGGGTCCTGCTCTACCAGCCCGTTCGGCCCGCGTACGGTCGGATAGCCCGCGGCAAAGGATTCCAGCAGCGCCCCGCCCGAATCAAACAGACCGGCCTTGAGGGAAGTCGTGCCAACATCGATGCCAAGAAACATAAGAGCCTCTCTATGGGTGTGCTGTGGTCAGGCGTCGGGCGCAATCACCCCTTTGCGCAGCATGAAACAGCCATAGAACCGGCGCTCTCCGGTCTGGATGATGCAAAATGCCTGTTTGGCCATATCGTAAAAATCGAAGCGCTCTATCGGTTGCATTGGCTGCGCACCGTGGGCGGCGTCAATTGCGGTCTGGACCTCTTGTTGTACGGCGGGCACGGAATCGGGGTCGTCGGCTACCTGCATCCGTCCGGCAAAATCGGGGACAAAGCTGTCAAGCGGCAGCACCGACAGAACCGCCTCGGCGGCCTGTCCGGCGGTCAGGTTGTCCATGCGCAGCAACTCGCCCAGCGTGGTTTGCTGCGCCACCGTCTGGGCGGGAAAATTGGTATCGCACAGGATCAGCAAATCGCCATGGCCCATGGCCCGCAGGGCATACAGCACATCGGCGTTCAGGCGCGGATCAATTCCTTTGAGCATTACGCCCCCCTTGTTCAGAATCGCGCGCCCGACACCGGTTCGGGTCGGGCGCGCAACGGGTCAGTTGGTATTCGCGGCAATCGCGGCGCGGGCGCGGTCGAGCAGGTCTTGCCCGTCAATGCCCTGATCGGCCATATCCGACAACCACTGGTCAATCACCGGCTGCGCGGCGGCTTCCCATTCGGCCAGCGCGTCGCCCTCGATCGTGATAATGGTGTTGCCTTGGTCCACGGCGACCTGACGACCGGCGGCATCGGCCGCCTGCATGATCCGTCCGGCATTGGCCGAGAAATCACCCCCCGAGTTTTCGTCCAGAATCGCCTGAAGATCGGGCGGCATGCTGTCATACACGTCCTTGTTCATCACCAGCACAAAGGCAGCAGTATAAAGCGCGTGTTCACCGGCAAATTCGGTATGCGCGTCGGTCAACTCGGCGATTTTCAGCGCTTTGGTGACCTCCCACGGGATCACGGTGCCGTCGATCACGCCCTTGGACAGGTTCTCGGGCAGCGCCGGAACCGGCATGCCGATCGGGGTTGCGCCAAGCTCGCTGAGCAGGCCGTTGATAACCCGGGTCGGGCCGCGCAGGTTGCGCCCCTGCATGTCGGCGGTGGTTTCGATCGGGTCGCCCTTGACGTGGATCACGCCCGGCCCGTGGACCCATGCACCCAGAATATGCACATCGGCGAAATCTGTGTCGGCCATATCGGATTCATAAAGCTGCCAATAGGCCCGCGAGGTGGCCTCGGCGGTGGTCATCATGAAAGGCAGTTCGAACACTTCGACCCGCGGAAAGCGCCCCGGCGTATAGCCCGGCAATGTCCAGGCGATATCGACCACCCCGTCAAGCACCTGATCCATCAGTTGCGGCGGGGTGCCCCCCAGTGCCATGGCCGAATAGACCTCTACCTTGATGCGCCCGTCGGATGCCTCGCCAATCTGTTCGGCCCATGGAATAAGAATTTGCGCCGGTACCGTGGCTTGCGGCGGCAGGAACTGGTGCATGCGCAAGGTGAATTCCTGCGCATGGGCGGCAAAACCGGTGGCCAGCAGACAAGCGGCGACTCCGGCCTTCAAAAAACTGCGTTTCTTCATTTTCTTCTCCCGTTTCCCCGATGCGGGGGTGTTATTGTTAGGATGCGTTGGCGGCATCTGCCCCCACCTTGGAATATTTTTGCCCTTACGGCAATCCGGCTGATGGATTTTGCTTGATTTTTGTCCGGCAGGGTGTTTCCTATAGGAAACTTTTAGGTAGACGTTTGTATACCATCACCCGAATCACAGGACAAACCGATGAGCGAACCGCGCAAAACCCCGCTATATGATCTGCATGTCGAGCTGGGCGGCAAGATGGTTGATTTTGCCGGCTGGATGATGCCGGTGAATTACGGGGCCGGCGTGGCGGCGGAACACAAGCAATGTCGCGAAAAGGCGGCGCTGTTCGATGTGTCGCATATGGGGCAGGTTGAATTGCGCGGGCGTCGGGTCAAACAGCAGATGGAAACGCTGGTGCCGTCATCGATTACCACCCTGCCGATCGGCAAGGCGCGCTATACGTTTTTCACCAACCCGCAAGGCGGGATTATGGATGACCTGATTGTTTCCAACGGGGGTGATTACCTGTTTGCCGTGGTCAATGCGTCGATGCGTGATCAGGATATCGCCCATATGCGCAGCCTCGATCTGGAAGTAACAGAGATGGACGACGCCCTGATAGCCATTCAGGGGCCGATGGCCGAAACGATCGTGGCGGAGTATGCGCCGGTGGTCAAAACCCTGAAATTCATGGAAACCACCATTACCAGCATGGGCGGCACCCTGTGCCGGATCTCGCGGCTGGGTTATACCGGCGAGGACGGGTTCGAAATCTCGATTCCGGTTGATCATGTAGAGCGCATCACGCGGGCCTTTCTGCAACATCCCGACCTTGAACCGGCCGGGCTTGGCGCGCGCGACAGTCTGCGGCTGGAAGCGGGGCTTTGTCTTTATGGCAACGACATCGACAATGACACCTCACCGGTAGAGGCCAATCTGGTCTGGGCCATGCAAAAGGCGCGCCGAGAGGGTGGCGGTTTTCCCGGGGCCGAACGGATCCAGCGCGAGCTGGCACAAGGGCCAAGCCGGCGACTGGTGGGCATCAAACCCGAAGGGCGCGCACCGGCGCGGCGCGGGGTCGAGGTGGCCGACAAGGACGGCAACATCATCGGGGCTGTGACCTCGGGCGGGTTCGGGCCGACCTATGGCGGGCCGGTTTCGATGGGCTATGTCGCGGCAGAATTCTCCGACCCCGGCACGCCGGTTGACCTGATCATTCGCGGCAAGGCGCGCCCTGCCAGCATCATCAAACTGCCCTTCGTGGCACAGAACTACAAACGTTAGTAAAGGAATAGCACCATGACCGTTTATTACACCGAAGAACACGAATGGCTGGACGTTGACGGCGAGACCGCAACGCTGGGCATCACCAAACACGCCGCCGAAGCCTTGGGCGAAGTGGTATTTGTCGAGTTGCAGGACGTGGGCGAAACCTTTGACAAGGACGACGAAATCGGCGTGGTCGAAAGCGTCAAGGCCGCGTCCGAACTCTATGCGCCGCTGGCGCTGGAAATCACCGAATCCAACACCGCGCTAGAGGATGAACCGGCCATGGTGAACGAGGACCCCGAGGGCAACGCGTGGTTCTACAAAGTAAAAATAGCCGATGTGGCCGAGTTGGAGGGCCTGATGGACGAGGCCGCCTATAAAGCCCACACCGCATAAAGGACCAGCACCATGCCGTTTCAGCCCAGCCGCTATCAGCCCTATGATTTTGCCAACCGTCGCCATATCGGGCCATCCCCTGTCGAAATGGAGGCCATGCTGAAAGAACTGGGCGTGGAAAGCCTTGACCATCTGATCGACCAGACGGTGCCGGTCAGCATTCGCCAGAACGGTGACCTGCAACTGGCCGCGCCGATGACCGAACGCGACGTGCTGCACCACATGGAAGGCGTGATCAAGCAAAACAAGGTGCTGGTTTCGCTGATCGGCCAGGGCTATTACGGCACCATGACGCCGCCTGTGATCCAGCGCAACATTCTGGA
>JALXER010000202.1 GCA_027069385.1 Paracoccaceae bacterium | reverse complement strand
TCGATGGGGAGAGCATTGATCGCTACGCATGCATCGGCGACTCGGTTGGTTATGGTGCCTCTCCCAATCAGTGTTGCGATATTATCCGAGAGCGTTCTGACTTCACTATTTTGGGCAACCACGATGCGGCGGTCGCCGGTCGAATGGATTATTCATACTATTACGCGGCAGCTCGCAACGCGCTAGATGCTCACGCCAAACAGATTTCCAAAGAGAACATGGAGTGGCTAAAGAGCCTTCCTTACGAAGTCCGCGACGAAGAGGCCGGCATCGCGTTTTGCCACGGCTCTCCTGTGAACATGGAAGAGTTTGAGTACATCTTCTCTACAGAGCAAGCAGCGCTGTGTCACTCCATCTACGACCAGCTCGCTACAGTGACTTTCATTGGCCATTCCCATCTTTGCAAATCCTTTGCCCTCACTCGCACCGAAGTCTACGAAGTTGTCGCAGACAAGTTTGAAATTCGTCCCGACCATCGATACATCATCAGTGTTGGATCGGTTGGGCAACCGAGAGACTACGACCCACGGGCCAGCTACACAGTCTACGATACCGACACCAAGACCTTCGAGTTTAAGCGGGTCGAGTACGACATTGATTCTGCAGCACAAAAGATTTTTGCTACCGATCTAGAGCGCAACTTCGGAAACCGCCTCTTTCTTGGGGTGTAAGACCTCTACTGCTTCTGTGCAGTGGTGGGGAGATTTGCGCAAGCCCAAACAGGAAGCAATTAGGAACGAGCAGAGTTACGGTGTCGTACTGGCGACCGCAGCGCTTGTGAAATGAAGGTCTTGGTGGCTGGCCTTCCAAAACTGAGACTGGCTGATAACCTTGCCTCGCTTCATCGCTCGTAAAATGATAGCCACCCTGGATTTGCTAACCGGATCGAGGGTTCCTGCCGATCGAATCCGGGCGCTCATGGAGCTGGGCTCCGGGGTGAGGGCCGCTAAAAAAGCAGTTTGAAGAACACTGAGATCTTTGGCCGGAATACCAAACCAGCGCTGAGCAGCCTCGGCAATGCCGTAGGTGTGATTGTCCCCGAGTTCGATAATGTTTAGGTACAATTCTAGTATGCGATTTTTACTTACATTGCGTTCGAGACGCCATGTCAATATCGCTTCTTGCAGCTTCCGGGCAAGGCTTCGTTTTCGGTGAAGAAAGATGTTCTTAATCAGTTGCTGACTAATGGTCGACCCACCGCGTACAAAGCGGGCATTTTCCATGTCGATTGCTAGAGAGTTTTCGATCTGGTGCAGATCAAAGCCTTTGTGATCATAGAATCTAGCGTCTTCGGCGACTACAAATGCCAAGGGTACATAGGAGGGCAGAGATTTTATGCTGGCGAAGTCTGGGGAAAGCTCACTTAGAATTTTGGTTCTGCCGTCGGGAGTTTGGTACTGGTAAGGCCCACGCAAGGCGAGGGTGTCAGCAGCCGGTGGATCTGCGAGGACCTTACATGCATCGATGCCCGAAGAAACCGAGATGGTGGTACCGGCTCGGCTGGCTTGGGACAGGGTGAGTTCAATGGAACTCTGCAATTTTCCGCGCAGATTCAGCCCGGCAAGACG
>JALXER010000201.1:10110-18571 GCA_027069385.1 Paracoccaceae bacterium | reverse complement strand
ACCGAAGGTCGGCCCGGCCCAAAGGGAAGCTGTTGGCTGGCTTTAGCCAGTCAATAGCTGGACTGCGGGAGCGCAACGGTTTGGTCTAGTCGAAGGAGCCGCCCACACGGCCGAGCAGCATGAAGGTGCGGCCGGTTCGGGTATTGCCCAGACGTTCCAGATAGGCATCGGTACCTTTTTCGCAAAACAGCTTTAGCACGCTATCAAACTGGCGTTGAAAGTGCAGTGCTGCGTCGCGGAATATTGCATCCGAGCGCATCCGCTCGCGAATCTTTTCGGACACTTCTTCATCATCGATCCCGCCGATCGCAGCGACGCTTGGCCCACGTTCACCGGCGGAGAACTTGCGCCATATTTCGGCCGGCGCAACAGTCGGGGTGAAGTCGTCCATATAGATCCCGTCCTGCGACAGCAGGTTCATGATGTCTTCGGCGGCGCGGATACAAAGTGATGTATTATGGTGGCGCATGGCGATGCGCAGCGCGCGAAACCCGTCCTGGTCTTTCTCGTCGGTCGGAAAGTTCAGGGCGCGCAACAATTCGTCCCAACTGGGCGGCGCGTGGTTTTGCTCGTCGGGTTCTAGGGGCAGGCCGGGTTCGGCCTCGACCGGCGGTTCTTCGGGGATGGCCGTGCCCTGATTTTGCAGCATTGCCCCCAATGCGCGTTCGATCTGGGCCATTTGTTCGGCCATTGTCGCGAGCCGCGCTCTGGTTTCGGTGTCCCCGCCACCGGCGGGGGTAATGCGGGCGCTGCGATTGGCGACCGGATCGGTTTGCAGCTTGCGAATGGCGGTTTGCAGGTCGCGGGCATCGCGTTGCACCTCGGCGGTGCGCCGCAGCAGCATCACGCCAATCCAGACCAGCGCCAGCGGCAGGATGGCAGCCATGGCGAATAGCAGCGCCTCTAGCGAGACCGGGCCTTGCGGTTCCACGCCTTCGCCAATCAGGCCGAAATACCCGGCACCATATGCCCCGAGCCCAAGCAGCCACACCACGCTGAACAGCGTCGCGAGTAGGGTTTCCTTACCCTCTATGGCGCTGGGGCCCAAGCTGCTGCCTAACCGGTTTACCACATGGTTTCCTTTGCTTTACACGAACTTGACGCTTAGAACTTCGTAGCTTTTGGCCCCGCCGGGGGTGCGAACCTCGACGCTGTCGCCTTCTTCCTTGCCAATCAGCGCCCGGGCCAGCGGCGATTTGATATTCAGCAGAAACCTGTCGATATCGGCCTCGTATTCCCCGACGATCTGATAGGTGATTTCCTCGTCCGTATCTTCGTCGGCCAGTTCCACCGTAGCACCGAATTTCACCGTGCCCGACAGCTTGGCAAGGTCGATCACCTCGGCGAGGCTCAGCACTGCTTCCAGTTCCTTGATACGGCCCTCAATGTGGCTCTGCTCCTCGCGGGCGGCGTGATACTCGGCATTTTCCGACAGGTCGCCATGCTCACGCGCCTCGGCAATCGCGCGGATCACGGCCGGGCGGCGCTCGGTTTTCAGCTCTTTCAGTTCGGCATCCAGCTGCGCAAACCCGCGCGGTGTCAGCGGAAATTTTTCCAACGATACTACTCCTCAAACCTCGAAAATCCGGATTTTTCCGGCGCTTGTTGCCCTTAGCTTAGGTAGGCGGGCCATTATCAGCAAGAGTTGAGTGAAATTGCAAGCTTGAACCCGCCGATTTGGCCTATTCAGGCAGCGAATTGACGCAATGACAGGGCGCTGTTTTGATTGACCGCGCGGGCTTTGACTGCGATAGATCAGGAAAGCACAAAAGATCAGGAAAGCACAAATGCCAAGGAGATATCATGTCTGACATTGAACGCGAATCGATGGAATACGATGTTGTGATCGTGGGGGCGGGGCCGGCGGGCCTGTCGGCGGCGATCCGGCTAAAGCAGCTTGATGCGGACCTGAATGTGGTGGTGCTGGAAAAAGGTTCAGAGGTGGGTGCGCATATCCTGTCGGGCGCGGTGCTGGACGTGGCCGGACTGGATGCGCTGATCCCCGATTGGGCGGAACGCGGCGCGCCGATCAAAACCAAGGTCACGCAGGACAGGTTTTTGATTCTGGGGCAGGCGGGCGGGATTCGCATTCCCAATTTCCTGATGCCGCCATTAATGAACAATCATGGCAAATACATCGTATCGATGGCCAATGTGTGCCGCTGGATGGCCGAACAGGCCGAAGCGCTGGGGGTTGAAATCTTTCCGGGCATGGCCTGTTCCGAACTGGTTTACGGTGACAATGGCGAGCTGCGCGGCGTGGTTGCCGGTGAATTCGGGCTGGGTGCCGACGGCACGCCGGGGCCGGCCTATGAACCGGGCATGATCCTTTATGGCAAGTATGTATTCTTGTCCGAGGGCGCGCGTGGCTCGCTGTCCAAACAGGTGATTGCCAATTACGGGCTGGATGCCAAAAGCGACGTGCCCAAGTTCGGGCTGGGGATCAAGGAAATCTGGGATATCAAGCCCGAAAACCACCGCGAGGGGCAGGTGACCCACACGATGGGCTGGCCGCTGGGCTGGAAGAACGGCGGCGGGTCGTTCATGTATCATCTTGAAAACAATCAGGTTTATGTGGGCTATATTGTTGACCTGAACTATAAGAACCCGCACCTGTCGCCCTATCAGGAATTCCAGCGCTGGAAACATCATCCGATGGTCTCCGAGGTGCTGGAGGGCGGCAAACGGGTGGCTTATGGCGCGCGGGTGGTGACCAAGGGTGGCTATCAGTCGATCCCGCAATCGGCCTTTGCCGGCGGGGCTTTGCTGGGCTGTTCGGCCGGATTGGTCAACCTGCCGCGCATCAAGGGCAACCACAACGCCATGTGGTCGGGGATTGCGGCGGCGCAATCGGCCCACCAAGCGATCAAGGCAGGGCGAAGCGGCGACACCCTGACGGATTACGATGCCGAGCTGCGCAACGGGCCGGTGGGCAAAGATTTGAAACCGGTGCGCAACGTCGCGCCGCTCAATTCCAAATTCGGGCCGCTGGGCGGGCTAACCCTTGGCGGGCTGGATATGTGGGTGGCGAATCTGTTCAAATTCAACCCGTTTGGCACGCTGAAACACGGGAAAACCGACGCGGCTTCGACCGGAAAGGCCAAAGATTACGCGATGATCGACTATCCCCGCCCCGACGGTGTGCTTAGCTTTGACCGGCTGACCAATGTCAGCTTTTCCGCCACCAACCACGCCGAGGATGCCCCCTGCCACCTGAAACTGGCCGATCCGGACCTGCCTATTGCGCGCTGTCTGCCCGAATTTGACGAGCCGGCGCAGCGCTATTGTCCGGCGGGGGTTTACGAGATTATCCGCGACGATGACGGCTCCAACCCGCGCTTTCAGATCAACGCGCAGAACTGCGTGCATTGCAAGACCTGCGATATCAAGGACCCGTGCCAGAACATCACCTGGACGGTGCCGCAAGGGGGCGACGGGCCGAATTACCCCAATATGTGATCTATTGTCAGGCAAAACCCCGCGCGATGTGATTGCATCATGGCGCGCGGTTGCGTAACCTCTGGCGAAACACCCATTTTTCGGAGCATCCCTTTGTTTGGTTCACTGACTAAAAAGACCCTTTCCGCCGCGCTGCTGGCGCTAAGCCTTTCGGGCGCCGCGCAGGCCGAGGGCTTTGCCGGTGCGTTTCTGGCGGCCAAATCGGCCAATATCGCCAATGATTATGTTGCCGCGGGCTATTATTACGCGCAGGCGCTGGCGCAGGATCCGGATAACGGGTTTATCATGCAAGGGGCGCTGGTTTCCTATGTGGCATCGGGCAATCTGGAGCAGGCGGCAGCCATCGCGCGGCGCATGTCGGCGGCGGGGTTTCATGACCAATACGCGCAATCGTTGCTGATTGCGGCGGCGGTTGCTGATGAAGATTACCCCAGGGTGCTGGAACTGCTGAACGAACCGGATTTCAACCTCAACCCGCTGGTTTTGGCGCTGGTGACCGGCTGGGCCTATATCGGCGCAGGTGATTTCGCCGCCGGAATTGCCCATTTCGATGCGGTTGACCAGAACGACGCGATCAACGCTTTTACCCGCTATCAAAAGGCGCTGGCGCTGGCTTATGCGGGGGATTTTGCCTCGGCGGATGCGATCTTTGCGGATACGGCGCAATCGTCCTATGTCAATCGGGGCAGCATCCTTGCCCATGCGCAAATACTGGTGCAACTGGACCAGCGCGATCGGGCGCTGGAACTGATGACCACCGGTCCGGGCGGCAGTTTTTCCGACCTCGAAAGCGCGAATCTGCGCAAGCGCCTGCAGGCCGGTGCGCCGGTGCCGTTTGATCGGGTGCAGGCCCCCAATGAAGGCATTGCCGAGGCCTTTATGGTGTTGGCGGATGCGTTGCAGGGGGATGGCTCCTCGCGGCTGGCGCTGTATTTTGGCCGTCTGGCACAGTTTTCCCAGCCGGATTATGACGAGGCGTTGTTGCTGATTGGCGATGTGCTGGCGGATGAATTTCAAACCGATCTGGCCGTGCAAGCCTATGAATCCGTTAACAGTTCCAGCCCGTTTTCGCTTAGCGCCCGCGTTGGTCAGGCCAATGTGCTGCGCGGTGACGGGCGAATACCCGAGGCCATCGAGGTGATCAAGGCCTTAACCGAAGAATACCCCGACAACCCGTCGCTGTGGCAAAGCCTTGGTGAAATGCTGCGCATGGATAACCAGTTGGGCGATGCAAGCCGCGCCTATACCCGCGCCATCGACCTGCTGCCCGAACCCGTGATTCCGGCCGCGTGGCGGCTGCATTATGCCCGTGCCATTATCGCCAATGCGCAATCCGACTGGCCCTCGGCCGAAGCCGATTTCCGCCGCGCGCTGGAACTGGAACCCGACCAGCCCGATGTGCTGAACTATTTAGGTTATTCGCTGGTGGAGCGGCGCGAAAATCTGGACGAGGCCTTGCAGATGATCGAAACCGCCGCGCAGGCCCGCCCCGACAGCGGTGCAATCGTCGATTCACTGGGCTGGGTGTATTACCGTCTGGGGCGCTATGACGACGCGGTGCGGGTATTGGAACATGCGGTTGAACTGCTGCCGGTCGACCCGATTCTGAACGATCATCTGGGTGATGCCCTGTGGATGGTCGGGCGCGAGCGCGAGGCCCGTTTCCAGTGGAACCGCGCCATTTCCTTTGATCCCGATCCGGAGGATCTGGCCCGCATCCGCCAAAAGCTCGACATTGGCCTGACCGAGGTGCTGGCGCAGGAACTGAACGAAAATGCTGACTGAGCGCGCCCGCGCCAAGGTTAACCTTTGTCTGCACATAACCGGTCGCCGTGCCGACGGCTTTCACCGGCTCGATTCATTGGTGGTGTTTCCCGATATCGCCGATGAGCTGCGCTTTGCGCCCGGGCCGGAACGCTGCCTGACCATTGACGGTCCGTTTGCGGCGGGGTTGGGGGTGCAGAATAATCTGGTGCTGGATGCGATGGCCGCCGGCGGGGCAAGCGGGGCGGCCCACCTGACCAAAAACCTGCCGGTCGCGGCCGGAATCGGCGGAGGTTCAGCCGATGCGGCGGCGATGTTGCGTCTGGCGGCGCGGGCCAGTGGCTCGGCCCCGCCAAAGCCCCAACAGGTGGCAGCGCTGGGCGCGGATGTGCCGGTTTGCCTTGCATCCGAACCGGTGCGGATGCGCGGAATTGGCAAGGTGCTGGAACCGGTGCCGCCATTGCCGCCACTGGCCATCCTGTTGATCAACCCCGGTGTAGCGTTGGAAACCCGGGCGGTGTTTGCCGGGCTGGAACGGGTGGAAAATGCACAAATGACACCGGTTCCCCAAGGGGCCGATGCGGATACATTTATCGCCTATCTGGATGCGCAGCGTAATGATATGCAAGAGGCGGCTGAAAGGCTGGTTCCGGAAATATCGCGGGTCATCAACGCCTTACAGGCAATCCCCGCATGCAGGCTGGCCCGCATGTCCGGTTCCGGCAGCACCTGTTTTGGCCTGTTTGATGATCTGGACAGCGCCAAACGCGCCGCGCAATCGCTGGCAAGGCCGGATTGGTGGCTACGCGCGGCGATGCTTTAAACCACGCGGGAAACCACGAAATCGGCAATATCGGCCAGCGCGGTTTTCAGGTCGTTATCGGGCAAGGGGTCCAGCGCTGCCTTGGCCTGCGCCACCCATGCCAGCGCCTGTTTGCGGGTCTGGGTCAGGGTGTCATGCGTGGCCATAATCTGCATGGCGCGTTCCAGATCACCCTCGGCCTGTTCGCCCTTCTCGATCACCCTTTCCCAGAACTTCCGCTCGGGCGCGTTTGCCTTTTCCACCGCCAGAATAACCGGCAGCGTCAGCTTGCGTTCGCGAAAATCATCGCCGGTATTTTTGCCAAGGCTGGCACTGGCCCCACCGTAATCCAGCAGATCGTCAACGATCTGAAAGGCAACCCCAAGCGCGTCGCCATAGGCAAACAGGGCGTTGGTCTGCACGTCCGAGGCCCCGGCAATCACGCCGCCCACCTCGCATGCAGCCGAAAACAGCGCCGCGGTTTTGCCGCGAATAACCTGAAGATACACCGCCTGCGTCGTGGCCAGATCCTGCGCGGCGCTCAGTTGCAGCACCTCGCCCTCGGCTATCACTGCCGAGGCATTGGCCAGAATATCGAGCACCCGCAGATTGCCGGTTTCAACCATCAATTGAAACGAGCGCGAAAATAGGTAATCGCCAACCAGCACGCTGGACTTGTTGTCCCATAGCAGGTTTGCCGTGGGCCGCCCGCGCCGCTGGTCGCTTTCATCGACCACGTCGTCATGCAGCAGGGTGGCGGTGTGGATAAACTCTACGGTTGCGGCGATCAGGTGGTGATCGGTGCCGCCATAGCCAAACAGGTTGGCCGCCGCCAGGGTCAGCATCGGGCGCAGGCGTTTGCCGCCGGCCTCGACCAGATGGGCGGTGACCTCGGGGATGCGCGGCGCGTGCCTGGATGCCATGCGCGTTGCAATCAGGTGGTTCACCGCGGCCATATCCTCGGCCAGCATGGTTTGCAGTCGTTCAAACGGTCCTTGTGCCACTTTTGTTATCCTCGATTTAACAATCACCCTCGACGAAGCCCTACCTGCCCGATATTCTGGCGAAATGAAAGAGATATTACGCAGCACCAACCCCACCGACATCGCCTTTGCCAGCGCCATGCTGAAAGGAGAGGGGATCGCCTTTTTTGTGCTGGACCAGAATATGTCCATTCTGGAAGGCTCTATCGGGTTGTTTCCGCGCCGGATGATGGTGGCCGACGAAGATGCGTTCATGGCCCGCGCGGTGTTGCGCGATAACGATATTGACCCGGGGGTCTAGGGTGGGGTTTGCGCCCGACCAGCTTAGCGACGACCGGTTTCTGGACGGAAAGCTGAATATATATCAACCGGTTGACGGGTATCGCGCCGCCACCGATCCGGTGTTTCTGGCCGCGGGCGTACCGGCCAAATCCGGCCAGTCGGTGCTGGAACTGGGTTGTGGAGCAGGGGTTGCAATTGGCTGTCTTTGTGCGCGCGTATCGGGGCTGGATGCGGCGGCGCTGGAACTGCAACCCGATTACGCCGATCTTGCAAGGCAGAACATGGCGCGCAACCGGCTGTCGGTGCAAGTGCTGACCGGCGATTTGGCCGCACCGCCCGATGCGATCAAATCGCGCAGTTTTGACCATGTGTTGATGAACCCGCCGTTTTTTCGCGATACGAGCGTTACGCCTCCGCACGACAAGGGCCGCCAGACCGCGCATGTCGAGCAACTGGGGCTGGAGGGCTGGATCCATGCCGGGCTGCGCCGGTTGCGCGCCGGTGGCTGGCTAAGCATCATCCATCTTGCCGAGCGGTTGCCTGACCTGCTGGCCCCGCTGGACCAAAAAGCCGGTAATATCCATGTGCTGCCGCTGAGCAGCCGCACCGGTCGCCCGGCCAAACGGGTTATCATTCTGGCGCAAAAAGGCGCCAAAGCCCCGCTGACCCTGCTTGCGCCACTGGTGATCCATCACGGCGAGGCGCATGTTCAGGGGCAAAGCGATTACAGCGAAATCGCGCGTCAGGTGCTGCGCGCGGGCGGGCCATTGCCGATACTTGAACGGATTTAAGCAAAAATGTCGATAAGACCGGATGACAGGTTGAAAAAAATGTGATCAACTATTTAGTGTTAGGTAGAAACCAAAAAACGGAGGCACAGGATGAATCTTAACGCTCATCTCGAAGAACTGCAAAAGAAACATAACGCATTGTCGATGCAGGTCGAAGCAGACCAACGCAGCCCGGGTACGGATGACCTGGCCATCGCCGAGATGAAGAAAGAGAAACTGCGGATCAAGGAAGAAATGGAAAAAGTGCGCGCGCAACTGTAACCGCCGCGTCCCCGCCGGGCCGTCTGCCTCTGCGGGGAGCCGCAAGCGGCCCCCCTTATCGGCAGAGCTTGTGCGAGCACAAGCAGGGGGCATGCCCCCTCTGGCGCAAGCGCCATTCA
>JALXER010000201.1:0-10100 GCA_027069385.1 Paracoccaceae bacterium | reverse complement strand
TCTTCCTTAAATACTCTCAGGGGGGAGCGACGAATGTCGCGAGGGGGCGGAACGCCCCCCTGCCGCCCGCAGGGCGGCCCGGCCCAAAGGGAAGCCTTGTGTTTGGCTTGCCAAACACAAGGCTGGACTGCGGGAGAGCTACGATTCCGGCATTCGGGACGTGCGGAAAAACGCGGCGATGGTTTTAGCCCAGGTTTTATTGTCAACCGGGGTGCCAAGGGATTTGTATCCGGGTTCGAATTGCTCGGGCGGGATTACATTAACCAACCGTTCATCCGCCAGGTCGCTCACGAATTGCGCCGACATTTCCGGATGGGGCTGGATGGAAATGGCTTTGGGCCGTTCCTGATCCCCATAGCTTAGCCCGGCAATCGGGCAGAAATCGGATGTGGCGAAAACCGTAGTGTTTTCGGGGGCTTCGACCACCTGATCCTGATGCACCGCATGAGAAGCAAACCCCGCACCCAGCGGCGACAGCCAGTCAGGCTGTGCGGTGATCGCATATTCCTTTGCACCAAATCCCCAGCCTTTATCCGAATTCACCACCTTGCCCCCCATGGCTTGCGCCAGAATCTGGTGGCCAAAGCAAATGCCGACCACCGGCGCACCCGTTGATAGGCATTCACGCAAGAACCCTTCTAACCGGTTCATCCAGTCCAGCCGTTCATAGGCGCCATGGCGCGAGCCGGTCACGATCCAGCCGTCCGCGTCATCTACCGCCCCGGGCAGTTGCCCGTCGATCACATGAAAGGTTTCAAACGTGGTATCCGGCATGTACGGGGCCAGCATTTCAGAGAACATCAACGGGTAGTGGCCGTATTTCTGTTGCAGGGTCTCGGACAGGTGTCCGGTTTCCAGAATTCCGATTTTCACTTGGGTTTCCTTTGTCCGGCCATGGCCGCGTGAACTTTGGTTGTGACGTTGCGCTTGACCGCTTCGATCTCCAACGCTTCCAGACGTTTTTTCTCGGCGCTGACGCGGGCCAGCGCCCGATCGATCTCGGGTTTGAGCGCGGGGCCCAACAGGGGTTGCATGGTGATCAGTTGATAGATGGTGTGCAGCGGCGACGTGTTGCACTCGACAATCACCGGCCCGTCCGTGCCAAGCGCGATATCCCAACCCAGAATACCGTGGTCAGGCGTTAGCGCATGGCCGTCACACACGGTTTTCACCACGTCTTGCCAGAACGGCAGTTGCATGCCTTCAAGCGGTTGGTCAAAAACCCGGTTCACCCCGGCGCGCACTTTGACGATTTTCCCGCTTTGCAGGTCGATCAGCGCGGTGGATGCCCCGACCTTGATCTTCCAACTTGCCGAATCGTTGTCGGCCATGGCCCCCGGGCCGGGGATTTTCCAGATGGCATAGAGCGGCTCCGGCCCGCCATCCTGCATCAGCGTAACCACCCGCACCGTGCCAACGGCTGTCGGGGTCAGGCGGCTGACATCGGGGTGTTGTTCAATGAATTCCTGAAACAGATAGCCATCACTATAGCCGTCCACCACCGCCTGACAGAACCGCGAAACCCTGATTTCGCGCCCGTCGGTAATGATCAGGTGGTCCTTATCGGGGCTTAGCCCCTCGATGCGGATGGTGCCCACCCCGCGCGAGCCCTTCAACGGTTTACCAAACAGCGGATAGCCGACCTGCTCGGTCAGGAACGGTTTCAGTTCATCGGCCCTGTCAATGGCGCGCAAGCTGCCGGCCTTGCGGGTCGGGTGGTACATGGCAAGGGTTTTGGCAAAACGGAATCCGGCGGCGCTAAAGGCCAGACTGCTTAGCAATTTATCATCGATAAAACAGTTGTGTTTGGCCACACCCTTTGGCGACAGCTTGCGATTAAGCGCCTTGCCGGTTTTGATACTGACGAATTGCGATTTGTATTCACGGGTCAGGCCGGGCTTGTAAAGCTCGTATTTGGAATAATAGAGCGGCTCCAGCTTGCCCTTGCCAAAGCGCAGGCGCATGATTTCCCAAAGCTGCCGATAGATCGAAATGCCGTGATCGGCCTGCACCCGCGCGATACGTTCGCGCAGGTTCCAGTTTTCAACCGGTATGGCCAGACTAAATACAGGTTCCTGATCGTCCATGACGCCCCCGTTTAACGTGCGTTAGCCTTTCTTAATAGGGGGGAAACCGGCCTAAATCTAGGCCAAATACTGGCCGCCATTGGCGGTTAGGGTAGAGCCGGTGATGAAACCGGCTTCGTCGGCCACCAGAAACGCCACGCAGCGGGCGATTTCTTCGGGCTCGCCCAGGCGGCCGACCGGAATCTGCGGAATAACCCGCTCGTCCAGCACCTTTTGGGGCACGGCGCGCACCATTTCGGTGCCGATATAGCCCGGGCAAACGGCGTTGACGGTAATGGCGCGCGACGCGCCTTCTTGCGCAAGCGCCTTGGTCAGGCCGATATCGCCCGCCTTGGCAGCCGAATAATTGACTTGCCCCATCTGGCCCTTTTGCCCGTTGATCGACGAAATGTTGACCACGCGGCCAAAGCGGCGGTCGCGCATGCCCGGCCAGACCGGATGGGTCATGTTGAACACGCCGTTCAGGTTGGTGTTGATCACATCCTGCCAGCTTTCGCGGGTCATCTTGTGGAACATGCCATCACGGGTGATTCCGGCGTTGTTGACCAGAATCTCGATCGGGCCAAGGGCGGCTTCGACCTGCGCAATACCGGCCACGCAAGCGTCATAATCGCCGATTGACCATTTGAAGGTCGGAATGCCGGTTTCTTTGCTAAAGGCTTGGGCGGCGGTGTCATTGCCGGCATAGCTGGCCGCAACCCGATAGCCCTTTTCTTTCAAAGCGGTGGAAATGGCCGCGCCGATGCCGCGCGTGCCACCGGTAACCAGTGCAACTCTGTTCATGTTCATATCCCCAGTTTTTGTTTGTTAGTCGCGCTCAAGACACATGGCGACACCCATGCCGCCGCCGATACACAGGGTTGCAAGGCCCTTTTTGGCATCGCGACGGCGCATTTCGAACAACAACGTGTTTAAAATACGGTTGCCCGAGGCCCCGATCGGGTGGCCGATGGCGATGGCGCCACCGTTGACATTGACAATGGCCGGATCCCATTCCAGCTCTTTGTTGACGGCGCAGGCTTGCGCGGCAAAGGCTTCGTTGGCTTCGACAAGATCCAGATCGGCGGCGCGCCAACCGGCCTTTTGCAGCGCTTTGCGGGCTGCATAGATCGGCCCCGCGCCCATGATCGACGGGTCCAGCCCCACCGTGGCAAAAGAGGCAATTCGCGCCATGGGTTCAATCCCGCGTTTGGCGGCGTTTTCGGCGCTCATCAGCAGGGTCATGGCGGCCCCGTCGTTCAGCCCCGACGCATTGGCCGCGGTGACGCTGCCGTCGCGCGCAAAGGCCGGACGCAGTTTTTGCATGGCTTCGATGGTTGCGCCATGGCGGATATATTCGTCGCGATCCACCACGATATCGCCTTTGCGGGTCTTGATGGTGAAGGGGGTGATTTCCTCGTCAAAGCGACCGGCGTTTTGCGCGGCTTCGGCCTTGTTCTGCGAGGCCACGGCGAATTCATCCTGCATTTCGCGGCTGATTTCCCACTTTTGCGCCACGTTTTCAGCCGTGACACCCATGTGATAACCGTTGAACGCATCCCACAAGCCGTCGCGGATCATGCTGTCAATGTATTGCATATCGCCCATCTTCTGACCGGCACGCAGATGCGCGACATGGGGGGACAGGCTCATGTTTTCCTGCCCGCCGGTCATGACGATATCCGCATCACCGGTCATGATTTGCTGCGCCCCGAGCGCCACCGAGCGCAGCCCCGAACCGCACACCTGATTAACCGTCCAGGCCGAGGATTCAACCGGCAGCCCCGCATTGATATGCGCCTGACGGGCCGGATTCTGGCCCTGACCGGCGGTCAGAACCTGCCCGAGGATGGTTTCGTCAACCTCGGCCGCCTCGACACCGGCGCGTTTCAGGGTGGCGCGAATGGCTTCGGCCCCCAGATCATGGGCAGGAACGCGGGCAAAAGCCCCCAGAAAGCTGCCCACGGCGGTGCGGGCGGCGGATGCGATGACAATTGAACTCATAGGAGGATCCTTTATCCGGCGATTCGATTATGCTGCATTGCAACATAAATCTAGCATTAGAATATTGTTGGGCGCAAGCATAAAGCGCAATAATATTACGCGAAATCCAGAAAAAATTTGGCAATCGGTGCGATGGTCTGGTTTGTGGCCTGCGGGCCGATCAGCATTGAAATATGTCCGGCATCGGGGGTCAGGGCCTGCGCATCGGGGATCAACTGCCCTAGCGGGCGGGCGGATTCAAGCGGGGTGACGCTGTCGAACCTGCCGCAAATACAAAGGGTCGGGGTGGCAAGGGTAGTGGCGTCAATCGGCGTGCCGCCCACCTGCCAGCCCCCGTTCACGATCTGGTTTTGTACATGCCAGTCAACCAGCATCTGGCTGGCCGCGCCGATGGCCACCGGCGGTCCGGTGTTCAGCCAGTCCTGCACTGCAACAAAGCGGGTGGCCTCGGGGCTGTCGGGGGGCAGATCGGCAAATCTGGCAAAGCGCTGGCCGGTCCGGCTGCGGGTAAGCAGGGCAAACAGGGTTTGGAAGAACGCGCCCGGAAGGGTGTTGTCGGGCGCGGCCAGCGCCCTTAGCATCGCCACCAGCCCCGCCGGATCGGCGCCTTGCAGCGTGCCCACCGGCCCGTCGCGGCGCGGAAAGACCCACGGCGCGCCAAGCGTGGCCAGCGCACGGATATTCCCGTCCAGTTGCGCCGCCGCCACCGCCAGCGTTCCACCCACGCAATGCCCGACCAGCGCCGGATTTTGGCCGGAATGCTGCCGGACAACCGACAGGGCGGGCAGCAGCCGCTTGGTCACATAATCTCCGGTCGAAAACCGGCTTTCATCGGCGCCGGGGGCTTGCCAGTCAAGCAACAAAGGCCAGAAACCGTGCCCGCGCAACGCCGCCATAAACGACGCCCCCACGCCCAAATCCAGAATTTCGGCCGAGTTGATCAGCGATGGAACCACCAGCACCGGCACGCCCGAACCGCCATAGTCATAGATGCGGGTGGTGCCCGCGCTCCAGACCTTGCGGCGCGGGCCATAGTTATGCCGATAGGCGTGCGCCCGCCACGCGGCCATGCCTGCCTGCGCACCGGCCATATCCTGCATGACCCGCGCCGACAATCCGGCCAGATCACCGGCATCCGGCAGGCGTGCCCCTTTGGGCGCGGCCATGATCATCTGCTCAAGCCACGCCGCCACGGGCGGGGCCAACCGGTGCGGCGCGATGGTGTTCATAATGGCAATAATCCGGACATGGGACCAGTCTAGCACAGCATCCGACTTTGCAAATGCGAAATAGATGTTGCAGTCGCGAAAAAGAACGATACCTTGGGGGAATGGATTTCAAGGGGGAACGCCATGGGTGAAGATAGCGACGAACAGGTCATTGTGATCAAGAAGTATGCCAACCGGCGGCTGTATAACACGGAGAAGTCGTGCTATGTAACGTTGGACCATCTGGCGCAAATGGTTCGCGAGGGCACCGATTTTGTGGTGCGCGACGCCAAGTCGGGCGAGGATATCACCCGTTCGGTTCTGACCCAGATCATATTCGAGCAGGAATCCAAGGGGCAAAACCTGCTACCGGTGAATTTTTTGCGCCAGTTGATCGGCATGTATGGCGATACGCTCGAAGGGCTGGTGCCCGGCTATCTGGAGCAATCCATGCGCGCCTTTTCCCAGAACCATGACAAAATGCAGGAACAAATCGCCAGCGCAATCAGTGCCAACCCGATGATGTCGGGCTTTGAAAGCATGACGAAAAGCAACATGGAATGGATGCAGAACGCCATCAGCATGTTCTCGCCCTTTGTCCAGAACACCCCGAAACCCGAAGCCGACCCGCAGGACCCCGAGGCGGAATCGGAATTCGACAGCCTGAAGGCGCAACTTGCCGCCATGCAGGAGCAGCTATCCAAACTGATGAAGGGTTAATCCTGACTTAGCATCGGCAGCATTTCGTCCAGAATGGCCAGCCGGCGTTTGCGCAGGTCTTCCAGCCGCATGTCGCTGGTCGGCTCGATATCGGTCTCGGCGCGGTGGATTTTCCCGTTCAACTCGTGATAGGCTTCCATCAGGTTGGCAAAATGCGCGTTATGCACCTTCAGTTCGTGGATTTTGTCTTCTTTTCCGGGAAAAACTTCCGCGAGTTCGTTTGGCGTGTTGGACATTTTTTTGCTCCCGTTTGTCTTGAGTGTTAAGGTTACTTTAGGCATCGCAAGACAATGCTGCAAGCGCGAAAGGCAATCACAATTCACTAATGTGCCTTGTAATTAACCCGGGCATCCTATGTTAATAGGACGGACAAGCAAACAGAGGGCAACATGCGACGACCAACGGTTGGGATTATCGGCAATTTCAAGCTGCTGGACGGAGATTATCCGGCCCAGACCTCGGGGGTGATGAATATCGATGCAGTGTCGCAGGTCGCCAAGGCGTTGCCACTGGTGGTGCCCGCAATGCCCTCGATCGGCAGCATTGACGAAATTGCCCAAAGCTGCGACGGGTTCGTGTTTACCGGCGGGCGGCCCAATGTGCATCCGTCGTTTTACGGTCACGAGGCCACGCAGGCCCATGGTGCCTTTGACATGGATCGTGACAACCTGACCCTGCCGCTGATCCGCCATTGCGTTGAACACGGCATTCCAATTCTGGGCATTTGCCGCGGGTTTCAGGAATTCAACGTTGCCTTTGGCGGCACGCTCCACCCCGAGATCCGCGACCTGCCGGGCCGGATGAACCACCGGATGCCGGTTGATGGCACCATGGATGAAAAATTCGGCCACCGGCACAAGGTTATGCTGCGCTATGGCGGCAAGTTCGCTGAAATATTCGGCGCGGTAGAGGTAGAGGTCAACTCGCTGCACGGTCAGGGCATTTGCCAGCCCGGCCCCCGCGTGGTGATCGAGGGCCGCGCCGAGGATGACACCCCCGAGGCGATCTATATCGAAGGGGCAAGGGCGTTCTCGCTTGCGGTGCAATGGCACCCCGAATACAACGCCGCTCATGACGAAGTTTCACGCCCCCTGTTCGAGGCCTTCGGCGCGGATTTGCGACGGGTGATTGCGTTGAAGGGGTAACCGCCCGCGCGGCAGTGGTGTATTATCTTGGGCCAGGCATGAATCCCGCTTACTGATGCCCGTTCAGCCGTAGGGTGGGTGCTTGCACCCACCACCCCCTACTGGCCAAGCATTCAAAGTAATCGATAGAGTTGACTAATTTTTTTCTTGGCCTACACTTTAACACAGTTTAATTATTAAAGGATGATTACTATGAAACGTGTTATTGGATCTTTGGCGGCTCTGTTGCTCACCACCGGTATTGCCAGCGCTCAGGACTGGAATATAGAGGCCTTTGGCGGCATTGCCCTTTCAAACAACCTGTTATGGGATGATGACCCTTACGACGTAGATGCCGGTGCCACCTATGGCCTCGGGTTCTCGAAAAACGATGTATTTGTCCCGAATCTCGAAATCGGCTTTGAACTCAGCTATACAAAAAACGAGTATAGTTGCTGTGTGCCAAACTATATTTCGGGCCTGGCCGGTCTGGTTACGGCCAGGTATAATTTCATCAATAACGGTCCGTTTACCGCCTATGGCGGCATCGGTCTTGGCGCGGTTCAGGTAAGCTATTACAACGACCCGGGCTATCTGGAGCGTGACATCGTTATGGGTGGTCAGGCTGCGCTTGGTGCCAGATATGCGGTTTCAGACCGGCTCGGCCTGTTCGTCGAAGCCAGATATCTGTCCACATTTTCGCAGGCTGATGTTGGTGGCGGCGGCCCGGCACTGCTGGCCGAGTTCAATGCAACCAACATCGTTTTTGGTGTGCGCAGCTCGTTCTAGTTTAGCCTTTGTGGCGTAATGTAGGGCGGGCTTCAGCCCGCCACCCCGCTATTCCCAGCGCCACAATGCGGGAATGAACCGGTAGGCGCTTCCTTCGGTCACCACATGCCCGACACCGGGGAAGGGGAAGTGATAGCCAAGCACGGCAATTCTGTCGGTCGCGGCCATGTCAAGGGTCCGGCGGCGGCTGGTAACGGTTTCTTCGGGGTCCATATCGACCGAGCCAACCCATTCGGGATGGGCGAAATTCAGATAGGCGCGCCGCGAGCTGTCGGCCAGCACCAGCAACTGTTCGCCGGCGCTTTCGATATGCAGTGACATATGCCCCAATGTGTGCCCGTGCGTTGCCATCATGGTAATGCCGGGGACGACCTCGTGACCATCCTCGGCCATGGTCAGTTGCGGCTGGATCGGGGTCAGGGAGTTTACCGCCCCGACCACCAGTTGCTGCATGGCTTCGGGGACTTCGTCCACGCGCCCGGGTTTCATCCACCAGTCATGTTCAAACCGGCCCGTCACATATTGCGCATCCGGAAACACCACATCGTCAAAATCGTCGCGCGTGCCCCAGACATGGTCGGGGTGGGCGTGAGTCAGCACCACATGGGTGATGTCCTCTTGCGCGAAACCGGCGGCCTCCATATTGGCCAGCAGGTTGCCGGCCGTATCCTCGTAAATCCGCTTGCCCGAGCCGACATCGACCAGCACCTTTGCATCGCCCAGCTCTATGATCAGGTGGTTGGTGTGGTTCATCACCCGGTCGTTTTCCAGCAGGAAATGCGCCTCCATAAAGGCGCGGACCTCGGCAGGGTCCGCATTGACCCCGACGCCCGATACGGGCGCGGTAAAATACCCGTCCGATACCACGGTCAGGCGGGCCTCGCCCAGGGTAAAGCGGAAATGGCCCGATTGCGCCCCTGCCGGTCCGCCAATATCGGCCAAAACCGGCGCGGCCATGCCAAGTAACGGCGCGGCGGCGCTCATTTTCAGGATGTCCCGACGGGTGGGGCGCAAAAGTGTCATGGTAAGTCTCCCTTGTTTTTCGTTACGATTACATATTATGAGCAACGCTTAAAGGGCCGATTTGGCCCGACAGCCGCGCCCCGGGGGACCATGAGTATAAACCGCACGCTTTCTGTTGCGCCGATGATGGACTGGACAGACCGGCATTGCCGTTATTTCCATCGTCTACTAAGCCGCCACACCCTGCTTTATACCGAAATGGTGACGGCGGCGGCGGTTGTGCATGGCGATCGCGACCGGCTGCTGGGGTTTGACCCTGTCGAGCAGCCGCTGGCCTTGCAGCTGGGCGGTTCGGATCCGGCACAACTGGCGCAGGCCGTGCGCATTGCCGCGGGCTATGGCTATGGCGAGGTGAACCTCAATGTGGGCTGCCCATCGGATCGGGTGCAATCGGGCAGCTTTGGCGCGGTTCTGATGGAACAACCGGCGCTGGTGGCGGCTTGTCTGGCGGCCATGCAGGGGCAGGGGGCCGAGATTACCGTCAAGTGCCGGATCGGGGTTGACGAGCAAACCCCGCAGGAAACCCTGCCGCATTTTCTGGAAATCGTGGCGGGCGCGGGGGTGCGCAGCTTTACCATCCATGCGCGCAAGGCGTGGCTACAGGGGCTTAGCCCGAAGCAGAACCGCGATGTGCCGCCGCTCGACTATCCGCTGGTCTATGAGATGAAGGTGGCGTTTCCGGCGCTGGAAATCTGCCTGAATGGCGGGGTTGACAGTCTGGAGCAGGCCCGAACCCATCTGGATAACGGCGTGGACGGGGTAATGATCGGGCGTGCTGCCTATCACCGGCCGGCCGATATTCTGGCCCAGACCGACCGGCGCATCTTTGCGGACGGGCCGGATCGCGATATCGTGGCAGCGGTGCGCGCCATGATGCCCTATATCGAGGCGCAGATGTCCAAAGGCGCGCGCCTGAACCAGATTACCCGCCATATGCTCGGGGCGTTTGCCGGCAAGCCCGGTGCGCGGGTCTGGCGGCGGGTGCTGTCTACGCGGGCGCATCTGGACGGGGCAGGGCCGGAACTGATCGAAACTGCATTGGCCGAAATGGCCACAAAGGAGCCATCATGGAACTGACCCTTATTATCGTGATCATGCTGGCAATCGGATTCGTGGCCGGAATTATTGCCGGGCTGCTGGGCGTGGGGGGCGGCATTATTCTGGTG
>JALXER010000200.1 GCA_027069385.1 Paracoccaceae bacterium | reverse complement strand
TTTAACGATTGCGCCCATGAAACCGAACCGGGTTGCGCGGTGCGCGACGCCATCGAACCGGCTCGCCTGAAGCGCTGGAAAAAACTGCTGGCAGAAGAGGCCCACGCCACCCAGACCCCCGCCGACTCGCGGGAAAACCGCAAGAAATGGGCCAAGATCGGCAAAGCGGGCGCGGCACGCGGCAAGGCCAAGCGCGGCGATTTCACATGAACAGATCCGCGCCAATAGGCCCGCACTGGCACCCTGCTGTCCTTCTGGCTTGCGGTGCTGCGCTGATGCCCGGGCAATTGGTCAAGCTGCAGATTGGCGGGTATGAGGTTGCCACTGCCCCCTGCCGAGGCGAAGCCGAGGCCCGGCCCAACTGAAAGGGTCGAATTGCCTTGGCAATTCGTACCGTTTCAGGCGGGAGTGCTCCGGCTTAGCAGGCGGACCAGCAGCGGTGTGAAATACATCGGGATCTGGTAGAAGGCGACAAACAGGGCGAGGGCTGGATTGGCGGGGATGATGGCCAGATAGATTGCAACAGCGCGATTGCCGTTCAGCACCCCTAGCGTACCGGCCTCGGTGCGTAGCAGGAACACCCGAGTGGTGTAGTTGGTTACCAGATTGGCCCCGAGGTTCATCGTAACGGCCACCCCCAGCGCGACCAGCGCCCGAACTGGATCCGCCAGTGCCAGCGCGCCGACGCCGTCAAATACCGGAATCACAAATCCGAGCATAACCAGCGCGGTCAGGCCGTCCAGCGAATGGGCATTGCGCGTGATCCTTGCGGCTCCGATCATCCGGCGCAGGACCTGCGCCACAGCGGCCGCACCCAGAATGATTGCCCCGAGGCGCAGCGCCATGGAAAGGCTCGAAATTTCCGGCGGGGTTGCCAGAAAGGCGTTGATCACCGCCACCCCGACCAGCGGCGTTGCAAGGGTAGTAAACACCGCGACTTCCAGCGCCAGTGCCGCGTTGAACCCCAGCAGAAAGCACACCCCCGCCGACGAGGCAATCGGCGGTGCTGCGGCCAGAATGACCAGCGTATCATGCCACGCTTCGGGCAGGTCAAACAGGCGTGCCAATCCGTGCAGCGCCAGCGCCGAAACCGGCATCAGCAGCAGGGTAATCCCGACCAGCACCGCCAGGCGTCGCGGTGTCGCGGCGCGCCGCGCCAGCCCGCCCAGATCGAGGCGCAGCATCGCCATGACCAGCACCGCGCCGACCAGCACCGGAAAAGCAGGGCGCAGCCATGCCGACAGGCCGGGCAGAAACGCCGCCAGCAGCACACCGATTGCCAGCACATAGCGCGCGTTGCGTCCGATCAGTGCCAGCATCTCAGGGCCGTTTTCCGGCTTTGCCGCGATAGGTGGCCATTTGCTCTGGCGAAACATCGCCTTGGTCATAGGCCCCGATAATCACGCCGGTCTGCCGCCCCTTGGCCAGAATTTCGCGATCCGAACGGGTAGTGCGTTGCGACATGCGCAACCCCCACCGGTGCAGCCGCGCCTGCATCATCGCAACCGCGTCGCCATAGGCCGGATTGCGGCCCTGATCGACCTGCTCCAGCGGGTCGGTGGCGCGATCATACAGCATCGGGTCGAAACCACCCATCGGCTGCACAAAGGTATAGCGCCGGTCAGCGACCATAAACAGCCGTGCATCCCGCGGAGCAACGCCCAACGTCGCCGCCATGGGGGTGCTGGCATAGTCGTATTCACTGATCACAAATTTGCGCCAGTCCGGGGTTTCACCGCGCAGGAACGGCAGCAGCGAGCGCCCCTCCAGAATGTGGTCGGGCACCGCGCCGCCCATGGCCTCGACAAAGGTCGGGGCCAGATCGATGCTTTCGACCAGCGCGTCCTGCACCTGTCCGGCCACGCCGTCGGGGTGATAGATGATCAGCGGCACCTTGACCGAGGGTGCATGAAACAGGTCTTTTTCACCCAGCCAGTGGTCGCCCAGATAATCGCCATGGTCCGAGGTCAGCACGATCATGGTATCCGCCATCCGCCCCGATTCCTGCAACGCATCGAGCAGCACGCCCAACTGGTCGTCGCATTGCTTGATCAGGCCCATATAGGCAGGAATCACCGCCTCTCGCACCTCGTCGCGCGAAAACGCCTGCCCGATCGCGTTGTGATGAAAAGCGGCATAAACCGGATGCATATCGTGCAATTCGGATTCGGCGCGGTTCACCGGCTGGATCGCGTTATGGCCATACATGTTGTGATAGGGCGCCGGCACGATATAGGGCCAGTGCGGCTTGATATAGCTGACATGGGCCATCCACGGTTTTTGCGCTGTTCCCGAGTGCAAAAAGTCGATGGCGCGGCGGGTCAGCCACGGGGTTTCGCTGTCCTGCTCGGCGATATTGGCGGGCTTGCCCGCGTTGGCCATCAGCCAACCCGAGGCGATATCCCCGTCCGTTACCCCCGAATTGGCAAAGTCGTGCCAGGGGTTGTCGCCGCCATAACCCTTTGATTTCAGATAGGCATTATAGGGCGATGGTTCAGGGTCATAGCGCCCGTCGAGGCCTTGGGCCTGCAAGCCGTCCTCGCGTTCCCACACGTCAAAACCGCATTGCGCCACCCGCGCCCCGATAATGCCGTCGCGTGATAGTCCCAAGCGCTCCATCCCTGCATGATCAACCCGCATATGGGTTTTGCCGATCAACCAGCTGTCCAGCCCCAGCGGGCGCAGGTGGTCGCCCAGTGTCATTTCCCCGACCTTGAGCGGAAAGCCGTTCCACGCCGCCCCGTGGCTGGAAACATAGCGCCCGGTATAGAACGACATGCGCGACGCGCCGCAAACCGGCGATTGCACATAGGCATTGGTAAAGCGCGTGCCCATGGCGGCCAGCCGGTCCATGTTGGGCGTTTGCAGGGTTTTATGCCCGGCGCAGCTTAGATAATCATGTCTAAGCTGGTCATACATGATGAACAGGATGTTGCGCGCCATAGCGGGGCCTTTCACGGGTCGGGGCAAGGTGATATAAGGGTGGTTTTAAGGAAACGGTATTATGAAAGCGATTACAACGGCTTTATTGCTGCTTTTGCCCGTCCTGGCCCGCGCGCAGGGGTGTGACGGCTGGATGCAGCCCGATTTCTGGGTTGAGGCCGGTGCGCGCGATATTGCCACCTGCACCGCGCAAGGGTACCGCGCGGATAGCCGCGTTGATGGCGGGGCGACGCCGTTCCATCTGGCCGCCGCGGCGGGCAATCTGGATGCGCTGGGCGCGCTGCTGGCGCTGGACCCTCAAGGGTTGGCAAATCGGGACGAGCAAGGATACACCCCGCTGCACTATGCCGCCGAGAACAGCCCCGATGTTGCCTTTATCCGCGCCGTGGCGGGGCTGGGTGCCGATGTAGGCGCGTTTTCCGATTACGGAGTCTCGGTGATCGATCTGGCAGCAGGCTACAGCACCCCGCAGGTGATCACCGCGCTGATCGAACTGGGGGCCGACCCCGCGCCGCTGTTCGAGCCTTCCAGCCATGCGCTTGAAACCCCGATCATGTTTGCCGCGCGCTATAACCCCGATCCGGCGGTGCTGGCGTTGCTGGCGGATCATGGCGCGAACCTTCGTGATACCGATATGCGGTTGAATTCTTTGCTGCATATTGCTGTGATGTCCGAGAACCGGCCCCGGGTGATCCGGGCGCTGGTGGCGATGGGGCTGGATGTGGACACGCGCCAGTTTGACGGGCTGACCCCGCTGCATATGGCGCTGGGGGACAATGCGCAATTGGCGCTGGTTCGGGCACTGCTGGACGCCGGAGCCGACCCTGACAGGCGCGATAATCTGGGGGTTACGCCGCTGGCGCTCGGGGCGGCAAACGGGGTTGATCCGGCGATTATCGATCTGCTGGTGGCCTATGGTGGCGATGTGAATGTGATGGATGAATGGGGGCAAACGCCGCTGCACGGTGCGGCCTCGCATAAAGGTAACCTGCCGGTGGTTGCGGCGCTGGTGGCGCAGGGGGGCGATATCAATGCACGCGACTATGATCTGTTCACGCCGCTGCATTTTGCCGCGGCAACGGGGGATGCGGGGTTGGTGGAAGGCATGATTGCACTGGGTGCCGACCCTGGCGCGTTTAACCGGGGCAAGCGCTATCCGGCCAGCTTTGCAACGGTGAACGGGGTATTGCAGGGCACCCGCGCCCTTGAAATGCTGCAAGCCGCCGCGACCTCCGACCCGCAGGAACCGGCGGTTTGTGCAGGCTGGGTGACACGCGAATTCTGGCGCGCCGCCACCGTGCAAACCCTGCGCGCCTGCCTGCCTTTTGTCGATCTGGAGGCCCGCGGACCGTTCAGCCAGACTCCGCTGATGATGGCCATGATGGCGCGGGCAGATGATGCGGTTATGCGCGCGCTGATCGGGGCTGGGGCCAACGTGAATGAAACGGATATTGCCGGAAGCACGCCGTTGCATTTCGCCGCAAGTGGCAATGATCTTGCGCTGGCGCGCCTGCTGATTGCGCGGGGCGCTGACCTGGACGCGCAGGACAATGACGGGCAAACGCCCTTGCACCGCGCTACCAAAACCGATGCGGGTTCGGATATGGCGCGGCTGCTGCTGGCCGCGGGGGCCGATCCGGGGGTCATCGATCATCAGGGTCGTCTGGCATCGGAAACCGAGGTGATATTTGACCCCGAAAACACTGGAAACTAGGCCGGAATTGTCTTAAAGGTACATTCACTATTGTTTTTGAAGGATGGTCAATGACCCGCCGGTTTTCAGCAACGCGTGAAATCAGTTATGCAATCACCGCCAAAACCCGCAAGGGCAGGGCGCTTATTCGCTCGGTTGAAAATGCAACCGGACGGTTGCGGCTGATTCACCGGGCCCGAGGGTACGAAAAAGAAGTGGCGGCGGGCAACAATTTCTGGGATGTGGTGGCGCGGCGCTATGGGTTGACGCTGGACATCGTGCAGGGATCGATGGATAATATTCCTAAATCTGGTCCGGTGGTGGTGATTTCCAACCATCCCTACGGGATTCTGGACGGGCTGATGATGGGGAAAATCCTGTCCAACGTCCGTCAGGACTATCGCATTATGGCGCATAAGGTGTTTGCCAAGGCGGACGAGATTTCCGATACTATTCTGCCGATCGATTTTGATGGCACAAAAGAGGCAATGGTCAAAAACCTGAAGACCCGCAAGCTGGCGCTGGAATACCTGAAGGGCGGCGGCATGGTCGGTGTGTTTCCCGGTGGCTCGGTGTCGTCGCCGGTTAAACTGTTCGGCCGTCCGATGGATCCGGTCTGGGGAACGTTTTCGGCCCGGATGATTACCAAGTCGAATGCCAGCGTGGTGCCGGTGTATTTTGACGGCCATAATTCACGACGGTTTCAAGTAGCCGGCAAGGTGAACAAAACCTTGCGAACCGCGTTGCTGGTGAATGAATTCAAACGCCGGATCAATAAACCGGTCCGGATTTCGGTAGGGGATGCGCTGGGGCCCGAGGTGTTGGAACAGTTCGCCAAAGACCCCAAAGGGTTGATGGATTTTCTGCGCGCACAGACCTATCGCCTGTCGCCCAAGCCGCTTAACCTTAACGAGTATGGTCGGGAATTTTAGGACGTCGCTCTCTCCTCGGGCCTCCGGTCTCTTCGGGGAGCCGCAAGCGGCCCCCCTCATCAACCGGGCATGGGGTGAACCCCATGCGGGGGCGTTCACGCCCCCCTTGCCCGTAAACGGGCAATTCCCCCCTGAGAGT
>JALXER010000199.1 GCA_027069385.1 Paracoccaceae bacterium | reverse complement strand
CCCGTACCCCCGTCACATGCGTGAGGCGAAAACAATTTCTTCTTTTTCCAAATATCCTCAGGGGGGAATTGCCCGTTTACGGGCAAGGGGGGCGTGAACGCCCCCGCATGGGGTTTACCCCATGCCCGGTTGATGAGGGGGGCCGCTTGCGGCTCCCCGAAGAAACCGGAGGCCCGGCGGGTTATCTTTGCGGGTAGCGATAGAATATGTGGTCGCCGATCACCGTTGTTTGCTCCATCGCAGCAGCCCATCGCGGTAAAACCGCATCGGTATGATAGAACGTGGCACCATCGGTCAACACCCGTGCCCGCCCTTCAATCATCATATAGGCCAGTTTGCCGACCCGCTCCAGCGCCCGCGTATTGGCAAAGCTCTCGGCCTTGCCATCGCAGTAATAGGAAAACTGGCAGGCGTTGCGCCGACCGCTGCCTTGCTCTACCACCGCGCAAACACTATCGGGGAACCTCGGGGAATCCACCCGGTTCAATATCACCTCGGCCACCGCAATCTGGCCGCGCAGGTCTTCACCGCGCGCCTCGAAATACAGCGCCTCGGTCAGGCATTTCCATTCCGGCCCACCGGTAATCGCGGGCATTGCATCCAGAATGGCAAGGTTGAACCCCGGCACCATCGGCGCGATTTCCGAACCGGAACGGCCGCTTTGCCCTTGCATGCTCAGGCTTTCGGCCTCTTGATCCGCGCGCGCCCGCGCCCCGCGGCCAAACAGGCCAAACAGCCCGCGTTGCTGCGGCAAGGCCACCACGTTCACGCCGCCCAACTCGGCCAGCCGGTCGGCGGTCATCGAGCCCATCACCGTGCGTTCCAGCGACATCATCGAAATAATCTGGCTCTGGATTTCGTCATCCATCGGCGCAACTTCGGCCGTACTGGTCCGCTCGGCATAGGCGCCGGACACCACCAGCAACGCCACCAGCCCCAGCGCCGCGCCAATCAGCACGGCAACAAGCCCCGGAAAACGATGTAGCGTCGCGCTCACCACTTGCGATGATCCTCTCGTACCGAAAACCGAACCGCCGGTGCCCGCCATTGCACCGGAAGCCTAAATCTACCCGGCCATTTTTCGCATATGGGGATTGCCGGAGTCTAGGAATTTAGCAGCGTTCCGGCCAGATAAATCCATGACCTAAGTGAACGCCCATTCTTATCCAATTGATAAGTTTACCTAATCCGGCATCGCCCCGAATGAAAACAATCCATACCCGTTTGCGCGATTCCGACGCGCCCATCCTGTTCTACAGCGAATCGAATGTGGTTTTTCGCGCCGCTACGGAATCACCTGTCCGGTTCTGCCGCAAGAATACTGGCCTGCGCCGCTGCCAGACGGGCAATCGGCACCCGGAAAGGCGAGCAGGAAACATAGTCAAAACCGGCCAGCTTGCTAAAGCGGATAGAGGCCGGATCGCCGCCATGTTCGCCACAAAGACCCAACACCAGATCGGGGTTGGTTTCGCGTCCGCGCTGTGCGGCCAGCAACAGCAACTCGCCCACCCCCTCCAGATCGAGCGAATGGAACGGGTCTTCGGCAAACACCCCCTGACGCACATATGCGCGCATAAACCGCCCCGCATCGTCGCGGCTAAGGCCATAGGTCATCTGGGTCAGGTCATTGGTGCCAAAGCTCAGAAAAGCGCTGCTTTGGGCCAGATCACCGGCACGCAGCGCCGCGCGCGGGGTTTCGACCATGGCACCAAGGCGATACTCGGGCAGATCACCGGCACCGGCCTGCATCTCTGCCGCGACGGCCTCTATACGGGCGCGGATCAGCTCGACCTCGCGGTTGGCGCTGACCAGCGGAATCATGATTTCGGGCACCACGGTGGTTCCGCGATTGCGGCGCACGGCCTCGGCCGCCCCGAAAATGGCGCGGGCCTGCATTTCATAAATCTCGGGCATGATTATCCCGACCCGCACGCCGCGCATCCCGAGCATCGGGTTGACCTCCTCCATGTCGCGAATCCGCTGTTTCAGCGCCTCGGCGGACAGGCCCATTTCAGCGGCCAGCGCGGTGATTTCGGCGCTGCCACGGGGCAGGAATTCGTGTAAGGGCGGGTCGAGCAACCGGATAGTGACCGGCAACCCGTGCATGATCTCGAACAGGTCGACAAAATCGGCCTGTTGCATGGGGCGCAGCGCGTCGAGCGCATCGCGCCGCCCCTGCGCATCCTCAGCCAGAATCATCCGGCGCATGACATTCAGCCGGCCCGCCTCGAAAAACATGTGTTCGGTGCGGCAAAGGCCGATACCGTCCACCTTGAACCGCCGTGCCACGCGCGCATCAACCGGCGTGTCGGCGTTGGCACGCACCTGCATATCGCGGGTTTCGTCGGCCCATTCCATCAGGGTCTTGAACGAACCGTCAAGGCTGGGCCGGGTCATGGGCACCGCGCCAAACAGCACTTGCCCGCTATTGCCATCGATGGTCAGGGGGGCACCCTCGGGCAGCTCTCGCCCGTCGGGCAGGTGCAGGCAGCGGCGCGCCATATCCAGTTGCAGCGCTTGCGCGCCCACAATGCAGGGCACACCAAGGCCGCGCGCGATAACCGCGGCGTGGCTGGTCATCCCGCCGCGCATGGTCAGCACGGCTTGGGCAGCGTGAATGCCGCGAATATCCTCGGGCGTGGTTTCGGAGCGCACCAGAATGCAGGGCCGGTCCTGCGATTTGGCGGTCATGGCGGCCTCGGCCGAGAACACCATCACACCGGTGGCCGCACCGGGGCTGGCCGACAGGCCGGTGGTTACGATATCGCGCGGGGCGTCCGGCTCGATACGCGGGTGCAGGTGGTCCACCAGATTGCGCGGGTCCACCCGCAGCAGGGCATCGCGGCGGCTGATGATTCCGGCCTCGGCCAGATCAACCGCGATGCGCACCGCTGCCTTGTGCGAGCGCTTGGCCGGTTGCATATCAAGGATCGACAGCGCCCCGTTTTCAAGGGTGAACTCAAACTGCATGGCATCACGCGCCGCGCGGGTCATGCGCTGGCCCGCATCGAGCAGCGCGTCCCGCACCTCGTCCAGCCCCTCCAGACCGACGGCATTATGATTGGCGATCAGTGCGTCCTGACCCTGACTTTGCGCCAGATAACGGCCCCAGAGCATCGGCGCGCCGGTCTGGTCGTCAACAATCTGAGCCGCACCCGCGCCGCTAAGCCCCTGCCCAATACCCAGCGCCATCTGCTGAATGATCAACGCAACCCCCGCATCGGCCGGCGCTCCCTTTGCCTGACGCAAAATCCGCGCGGTCGGGCGGTTCCAGGCCCGCGCCATATGGCGCAAACAGTTGTGCAATTGCGCCTCCGGGTCCTGAGGAAACGCCTCGCCGGTTTCGGCCTCGTACATCGATTTGCAGGTCGCAACCCGCGCCTCGCCATCGGGAATCGACGCCTCGAAATCCTCGGCATCCAGCCCGGCGATATGGGTGGCATAGGAATGGACAAAGCGCCGGTACAATACCTGCGCCCCGAGCGCCCCGACCCGCGCGCTTATCGCCGGCAATGCCGCATCGCAGATCCCGATATTCATAATCGCGGTCGGCCCGCCCCATTCGACGTTCAGCGGCGAGGCACGCAATGACAGCAACCCTTGCCCCAACCATTCGGGCAAATCGGGAATCGTGCCGGAACGAGCGATCTCGGCTACCGCGTCGGCAGACAGAACTACCCCCTTGGGCACCGGCAACCCCAGCCCCGCCATCAGGTTCAACCGCGCGCCACGCGTGCCAAATCGGGCCGGATCGACCGGCGCGTCGGAATGGATAGCTGCGATTTGCGAAAGCCGGGCCACGATACACCTTTTCCCTCTACATTGCAGTGCAGCATAGGGCCGGAATCGAGTTTGGCAATGGCTATTCCCCACCCCGAACCGGCGCTCCCGCAGTCCAGCCCGCGTTTGGCAAGCCAAACACAGGCTTCCCTTTGGGCCGGGCCTCACTTCGTTCGGCCCCGGGGGCCAGCCCCCGTACCCCCGTCACATGCGTGAGGCGATAACACCTTCCATTTTTCATAAATACTCTCAGGGGGGAATTGCTCGTTTACGAGCAAGGGGGGCGTGAACGCCCCCGCATGGGGCTTGCCCCATGCCCGGTTGAGGAGGGGGGCCGCTTGCGGCTCCCCGAAGAGACCGGAGGCCCTAACCTTCGATCTGCGCGAAAACCGCCACCTTATGCATCACATCGCGAATGCGGTTCAGCAGGCACAGCCGGTTGCGACGAACAATCGCGTTATCGACATTCACCTGTACCGCCTCGAAAAACCCGTCAATCGGCGCGCGCAGCGCGGCGAGCGCGGTCATGGCGCCTGCGAAATCCTCTTCGGCCAGCGCCCCGTTCAGGGCGGCGTCGGCCTGCCCGAGCGCCCGGAACAGCGCGCGCTCGGCCTCGTCAGTAGCGAATTGTTCCTCGGGCGTGCCTTCATAGGCCACACCGTCTTTGCTTTCCTCGGCCTTCAGAATGTTGTTGGCCCGCTTATAGCCCTGCAACAGGTTTTCGCCGTCATCGGTGTTCAGGAAAGCTTGCAACGCCTCGGCCCGCTTGACCAGCAGCGTCAAGTCATCATTGCCGGGCATGGCAAGGCAGGCGTCGATGACATCATGCCGGATGCCCTTGTCTTTGAGATAGACCTTGAGGCGGTCGTGGAAGAAGGTGAGGAGGTTGGGTTTGATAAATCTGAAATGAGGAATTATTGCTCGAATTTGATCAACGTCCAGCCATGGTTGTTTACCCAACGCAGTGAATGAATGGGTCTTAAATAGCACAAATTCTTCAGAAGATTCGGCATCAATTATATCTTCATCTTTTGAAAGAAGCTTGAGCACTGGCTTTTCGGAATCCTCGAAATTTTTCAGAGTAGCTATTGTCGCATAGTCGCGATTATCGACTAAATTCGTCCATGCCTGTCTGAAAAGTGACATTAAATCAACCCGAACCCCATTCTCCAACACCAGCCGAATTACCCCCAGCGCAGCCCGCCGCAGCGCAAACGGGTCCTTGCTCCCCGTCGGCTTTTCGTCAATCGCCCAGAAGCCCGTCAGGGTGTCTATCTTATCGGCCAGCGCCACGGCCACCGAGACCGGCTCGCTTGGCACATCATCAGATGGCCCCAGCGGCTGCCAGTGTTGCTCACAGGCATTGGCGACAGCAGGGTCAAACCCCGCCTTCTCAGCATAATACCGCCCCATCAGCCCTTGCAGCTCGGGGAATTCATAGACCATCTCGCTCATCAGGTCGGCTTTGCAAATCTCTGCCGCAGCCTCGGCCTGATCGGCATCCGCCCCGACCATCGGCGCAATCTCGCGCGCCAGCGCCGCAATTCGCGCCACGCGTTCAGCCTGCGTGCCCAGCTTGTTGTGAAAAGTCACGTTATCCAGCTTGGCCGCCATATCGACCAGCGGCACCCGCAGGTCGTTCTCCCAAAAGAACTTCGCGTCGGAAAGGCGCGCAAACAGCACCTTTTGGTTACCCGCCAGAATGGTCGCGCCGCCATCGGCGGTTTCCCGATTGGCCACGGTTACAAATTTTTCGATCCGGTCGGTTTTCGGGTTGCGCACGCTGAAAAACTTCTGGTGTTCGCGCATCGAGGTTTGCAGCACTTCGGGCGGCAGGCCCATGAAATCCTCGGCAATGTCGCCCATCAGCACCACGGGCCATTCGACCAATCCTGCGACTTCGGACAAAAGCCCTTTGTCCTGAACCACGTCCAGCCC
>JALXER010000198.1 GCA_027069385.1 Paracoccaceae bacterium | reverse complement strand
GGTCTGGCAGGAAGGCATGGCCAACTGGGAAAAGGCAAGCACCGTGCCCGAACTCGGGCCGATACTTGCACAAGGGGGCCGCACTGCCACGGATCAGCAACAGGGCACCGACCCCAAGGCCTATCTGGTTGGCACATGGGTGTCTGAACCAGCCATGGTGACTATTGGCGAGGGCACGCAACAGCAAGGGCTTGCCAATCTTACCGTAGAGTATAAATCCGACGGCTCTTTTGAAGGCAGCGGAACGATACAATATAACGACACGAACGGGCAGAATATTGTCTATACTCAATTAACCGGCACCTTTCAGGCCCAACAGGGTGCACCGGGAAGTATTTTGGTAAGTACCAATACCAATATTACCTTTGTGGTAAACGGGCAAACACAGACCTTTCAGCAAAATGATACTTCGGTTTTGCAGATCGTAGACCAAAGCACTGTCGTTGATAACGAGGGGACCAAATGGCATAAGCAGTAAAGCTGCTATGCCAACAGGCATTAAGCGCCGCCTCGCATCGGGGCGGCGTTTTTCTGTCTAAACCGGCTTTCATTTTGTCAGGCCCTGCGCTAAAGCATGCCCAACATTCCCCGAGACAGGAGCCGCCCCATGTCCACCCGTCCCAATGGCCTGACCTATGCCGATGCAGGCGTTGATATCGACGCGGGGAACGCGTTGGTTGACCGGATCAAACCCGCCGCCGCCGCGACCAACCGCCCGGGCGTGATGGACGGATTAGGCGGCTTTGGCGCGATGTTCGACCTGAAGGCAGCGGGGTATAGTGACCCGATCCTTGTGGCCGCGACCGACGGGGTGGGCACCAAGCTGCGCATCGCCATTGATACCGGCATTCTGGATACGGTGGGCATCGATCTGGTGGCCATGTGCGTCAACGATCTGGTGTGTCAGGGCGCGGAACCGCTGTTCTTTCTGGATTACTTTGCCACCGGCAAGCTGGATATCGACGAGGCGGCGGCGGTGGTTGCCGGTATTGCCGAGGGCTGCAAGCGCTCCAACTCGGCGCTGGTGGGCGGCGAAACCGCTGAAATGCCGGGCATGTACGCCAAGGGTGATTTCGATCTGGCGGGCTTTAGCGTCGGCGCGATGGAGCGCGGCAACAACCTGCCCGCCGGTGTGGCCGAGGGTGATGTGCTGCTGGGGCTGGCATCATCTGGCGTGCATTCCAACGGTTATTCGCTGGTGCGCAAGATTGTCGAGCATTCGGGGCTGGCATGGGATGCGCCCTCGCCGTTTGGCGACGGGTCGCTGGGGGCGGCCTTGCTGGCACCTACGCGGCTTTATGTGCGATCGGGGCTGGCGGCGCATCGGGCCGGCGGGCTGCATGCGCTGGCCCATATCACCGGTGGTGGCCTGACCGAGAACCTGCCCCGCGCCCTGCCCGAGGGTCTGGGCGCAACCGTGGACCTGTCGGCATGGTCCTTGCCGCCGGTATTGCGCTGGCTGGCCGATCAGGCCGGATTGGCCGAGGCCGAATTGCTGAAAACCTTCAACTGCGGGATTGGCATGGTGGCCATTGTCGCCCCCGAACGGGCCGACGAGCTGACCCGGGTTTTTGCCGACCATCAGGAAAGCGTCACCCGGATCGGGACCGTACACAAGGGCGCAGGCGTGACCTATCGCGGCGCGCTGAAATGAAACGGGTCGCGATCCTGATTTCCGGCGGTGGCTCCAACATGGAGGCGCTGGTCAATGATATGCAGGGCGACCATCCGGCGCGACCGGTACTGGTGCTGACCAACAACCCCGACGCGGGCGGGCTGGCCAAGGCCGCTGCCCACGGCATTCCGACCGCCTGCGTCAATCACCGCGACTTTCCCGACCGGCCCGCATTTGAATCCGCGCTTAACGAGGTGCTGCAACAAGCCGCACCCGATATCATCTGTCTGGCCGGATTCATGCGCATCCTGACACCCGAATTCATCGCGCGCTGGCAAGGCAAAATGCTCAACATCCACCCCTCTATCCTGCCGCTGTTTCGCGGGTTGCGCACCCATCAGCGCGCGTTAGATGAAGGCATGGCTGTGCATGGCTGCACGGTGCACGAGGTAACCGGCGAACTGGATGGCGGGCCGATATTGGGGCAAGCGGTTATTCCGGTGCGGGACGGCGACACGCCCGATGATCTGGCCGCGCGCCTGCTGCCTATGGAACACCGGCTTTATCCGGCGGCGTTGCGGCGCTTTGCGGTGGGGGATCGAACCAAGGTGGTGGTGGGTGCAAGCACCCACCCTACACCGCACCCGTAGGGTGGGTGCTCGCACCCACCATAATTTCCAACCTCGCACCGGTAGGGTGGGTGCTTGCACCCACCATTATTTACGATACGCCCGCAAATACATCCGCTCGAAAATCCGTTTGGCCCAGTGGCCCAGCTTGGTCAGGGGCAGGAAATAGGTCTTGTCGCCCTTGCGATAAACGATTATGCCGCTATCCAGCGTATCGACAATGCAAATCAGCTCGGCTTTGAAATCGTGCATCGGCGCAATACCCTGCATCTGCAACAGGATATTCGCCACCGCCGCTTCGGCCTGCAAATCGGCCTGATGGGCCTGCTTGGCCAGCCATTCCGGCCCGGGGAACGACCCCGTATCCCCCACCACATAGGTCCTGTCCCAGCCCACCACGCGGCATTTTTCATCGGCTTGCACAAAACCGCCCGGGCTGCGCGGCAACTCGGTATTGTCCAGCCATAGCGGCCCCGTAAGGCCGGGCATCATCAACACCAGATCGGCCGGGATTTCCTCGCGCTCAGTCACCACCTTGTCTGCTTCGATCCGGATCGGCTTGGCCCCCAGATGGGTTGCGATCCCGCGCTTTTTCATCTGCCCCAGCAGCCCCTTGACCGCCTTTTCCCCCAGCCGGATCCCCGGCTTTTCCGAGCCGTTAAAGAACACCATATTGAACTTGTCGCGCCGCCCCTGCTTGCGCAGCATGGTTTCGATATTGAACAGGAACTCGAACATCGGCCCGCCGCGCACGGCCTTGGGTTCTTTGGGGTTGGTGCCAAAGCCGACTGCGATGGTGCCGCCATCCATATCGTTGATCCGATCGTGAATCTGCTGGCCAAAGCTTGGCCCCTGACAGGGGATAATCGCGTGCTCTTTGATGCCCGGCAATTTCTGGATATAGCGCCCACCGGTGGCAATAATCAGGTAATCATTGGTCAGCGTGCCGGTATCGGTTTCCACGGTGCGCCCGCCATCGGTCACATTCACCACCGAGCCCTGATGCCAGACCACGCTTTCGCGGGCAAAGAATTTTTCAAGGTTTACATCAATATCCGCGCCGTTGCGCAAGCCCGAGGGCATCCAGATCAGGCTGGGCAGATAGGTCAGGTGGTTGCCCGGCGACACCACGGTGATCTGGGCCTCTACCTTGGATTTGCGGATCTGTTTCACTGCGGTCAGCGCGCCAAAGCCGCTGCCAAGAATGACGATATGGGTCATGGTCTCTCCGATCGGGCGCGTCGGCCCTGAATTAGCTTTTGCCCTACCTAGGGTCGCGCGCGCGGATTTCACCGTGGCAAGTTGCCTCATGACCCATTGCGCAAGGGCGGCGCGCAAGCCTAACATGGCGTAACTTAACCAAACAGGAATCATCCAATGAAATTTATTCTGCGCGACGAAGCCCGCACCACCGAGCGCCGCACCCCGCTTACCCCGCAAAATGCCAGGACCCTGCTGGATGCGGGCGTTGATCTGAGCGTCGAAACCAGCGCCAAGCGGGTGTTTGCCGATGCGGAATATGCCGCCGCAGGGTGCCCGATCATCGCGGCAGGGTCGTGGCAAAGCGCTCCGGCCAACGTTACCATTCTGGGGCTAAAGGAACTGCCCCCAGAACCGGCGACCCTGCCCAACCCGTTCATCCACTTTGCCCACCTGTTCAAAGAGCAATCCGGCTGGCAGGATGAAATTGCCCGCTTTTCGCGCGGTGGCGGCACCTTGTTTGATCTGGAATATCTGGCGGTGAACGGTCGCCGCGTGGCCGCCTTTGGCTATTGGGCGGGCTGGATGGGGGCTGCGCTGGCCGCGTGGCGTCAACTGGCGCAAGGTGCGGGCGAAACCGGCCCCGAAGCGGGCGTTGCCAGCTTTGACAGCCGCGCCGAGGTCGAGGCGATTTTGCAGCGTCTGGGCGCGGGCAACACCAAAAGCGCCGTGGTGATCGGGGCCAAGGGGCGCTCGGGGCAAGGGGCGGTCGAAGCGCTGAAACTGGCGGGCTATGCCGTGACCGAGTGGGATATGGACGAGACCCGCAATCTTGACCGCGACGCCCTGATGGACCATGACCTGCTGGTCAATTGCGTGTTGATGACCGGCCCGGGCCTGTTGCTGCTGCGCCCCGAACATCTGGGCCTGGGCAAGCTGCGGATGATTTCGGATGTGTCCTGCGACCCGTTTTCCGACTTTAACCCGCTGCCAGTCTATCGCGCGCCCAGCACCTGGGATGCGCCATTCGAGGCGCTGGCTGGCGGGGTGGAAATCACCTCGATCGACAACCTGCCCTCGCTATTGCCGCGCGAGGCATCGATCGATTTTTCCGATCAACTGCTGCCAACCCTGCTGGCCTATCCCGATGGCGCGGCGTGGCAGGCCGCAAAGGCCAGCTTTGCCGATGCGGTAAAGCGCGCCGATGGCTGAACCGGTTTCCAGCATCCGCAACCTTGGTCCGGCCTCGGATGCGGGGTTCGCCCGCGCCGGCATTACCAGCGCTGAACAGTTGCGTGAACTGGGGGCCGATGCGGCCTATACGCGGCTGTTGGCCGCCGGAAGCAAGCCTCATTTCATCGGGTATTACGCGCTGGTCATGGGCCTGCAAGGCCGCCCGTGGAACGATTGTCAGGGGGCGGAAAAAACCGCGCTCCGCAAACGTTTTGACGCCATCAAAGCGAAGACCATAAAAAACGGCCGCTCCGAAATCGAAGCGGCCCTGAATATTATCGGCGTTGTTGAACCGGATTAACCAACCAGTTCGAGACCGGAAAAGAAATAGGCGATTTCAACCGCGGCGGTTTCGGGGGCGTCGGAGCCGTGAACCGAGTTTTCACCGATGCTAAGCGCGTATTCCTTGCGAATGGTGCCTGCATCCGCATCGGCGGGATTGGTGGCGCCCATGACTTCGCGGTTTTTGGCAATGGCGTCTTCGCCTTCCAGCACCTGCACAACAATCGGCTCGGAAATCATGAACTCGCACAGCTCGTCAAAGAACGGGCGGTCTTTGTGGACGCCGTAAAACTCCTGCGCCTGGGCAAGGGTCAGTTGGATGCGTTTCGATGCGACAACCCGCAGGCCGGCGGCCTCGAATTTGGCGACGATAGCACCGGTCAGGTTACGCTTGGTAGCGTCGGGTTTGATGATCGAAAATGTGCGTTGAATAGCCATGGTGATGGTCCTTTTGATCGGGCCAGCCGGCCCCGTTTACATGCTGGGGCGCATCTAGCATGGAGCCAGCAGTTTGAAAACCCCCATTACCACCTTATCTCCTGCCCGGCACAGCTACGCCCCGACAAGCGAATTCTTCCAAACAGGAAGGGCGGCTTTGAAGCAAGCTTCAAAACCGGTTGCGACACCATGGCCTCACTGCGTTCGGTTTTGGAGCCACCCGACGGGCAGCACCCGGATATGCGAACGTTGCGCCGCATAAGGGTTTTTGCCATTCTGGCAAAAGGGGGTATCGTCTGGAACCATCGGGGGGTACGCGCATTCATGCGCGTACCCCCCGATGGTTCCAGACGATACC